>DIEQ01000129.1:0-49559 GCA_002418705.1 Mageeibacillus sp. UBA5770
CTGAAAATTGAAGCTGGAGCAGCAGGTTCTTCGGGCCGCCTCTTCCAGGTCAATCTCTCCCATGAGATTCGATTCTATATACTCAAGCGCATCGTTCATTTTGTCCAGTAAGTCCATGACATATCCTCCTGAACGGTCAAGTAACTCTTTACCATGATGGATGTTCCATTAGCACCAAACTATTTACACACTTTCCTGATCACCGGTGACAAGGTTATTATAAGTCGTGCCCGCATTCTTTTCGCAACTTTTTGCGCACAAAATTGTATGCCATACGTTTAGGAGACGCTTGTTTCTCTGCTTTTTGATTTTCCCGGGACTTTGCGACGATTAATTCTAAGCATGCTCTTCTGCATACTTTATAAACGCAGGGGTTTTAGACCAATATTTGATGCCCCAGTTTTCGAAATTCCATTCTTCCATATATTCATTGCATTCATAGTCAATATAAAATATCTCGTCCTTCTGGACGACAAAGTTTGTTGGGAAGTAGTCAATATTGGTATTGGCTGGATATAGCAGGGAACACATATCATAAATCTGGTCAAAATAGGCTGGTTTCATCTTGTCCTGAAGCACCAGATTGTATATCGTGTCACCCTCGATGTATTCTTTTAGAATCCGTTCCTGTTTAATATCCACATCCATCATTTCAGGAAGTTTTATTCCTATTGCGGTTAATCGTTTATAGTCATTCAATTCAGCCTCCAGCTTATTGCCAAACTGATAGTAATCACACGGTTCATGGTGTAACTGCTTCAACACATATTGATTGGTTCCATCCGAAGCCAGATACGAATATCCGCCTTTCCCTTTTCCCAATAATTCAATAAGCCTGTATTCTTTATCGTTTACCTTTACTACTTCTTCTGTCATACAATTCCTTCCACCGTTGCTTCTGCACGGGTCTTCCTGGCGGTGATTTCGCTGACGGACTTAGATGTTCTGTTACAGTCGCTTTTTGTTGAATACCAGAACAGTACCGGAAAAACAGAATATTGTCAAAAGTAGTGTCACAATGACAGACGCAGTAAAATCGGATGGGTTCATTGTACCTGTCAGCATAGCCTGGGAAGAAATCAACTGAGTCGGCAAATACTTAGAAACCGTCGGCACCATGCTGACAAGATAACTGATAACAAACATACCTCCCGTAAATAAAAGGACAGCCGAATTCATGTTGAAAAAAGAAGAGGCTAAAAGGACAAGTGATATCAACCAGATTCCAAGAAGATAAATGCACAGAGCACCAAGAAAAAGATGGGATAGAATGCTGTTATCCCAGTAGTAATCGTTATAAAGATAGGTGATTCCAAAACTAAGCCAGAAGCAGAATGTCCAGATCGACACCATTGAGGTACCCTTGGCGGCAATAACCTTCCAACGGGAGAGCCCTTTGGTCAGCATATTAACAAGCGTGCCCCTCTGGTACTCAATTGTAAGGATGCCGCTGAACATAATCACAAAAACGATCAGGAGAATCGGCACATTCTTATAGAACTGCGTCCAGGAAGTTAATGCGGTAACTTCAATTTTTGCGATCGACATTCCCGCCTCTGCAAGGCTTTCGGACAGCAAATTCATCAGCCAGGGAGTCATCTTTGCAAACGCGGGGTTCATAATCCCGAACACAACAAAAACGATGGTAAGAATCAGAAGTTTCCCGGTACGGTAAAGCTCGGTAAATTCTTTTTTGGTAAAAGCAGCTAGTTGTTTCATTTGCTGACCACCTCTATAAAAAGGGATTCGAGTGTCGGTTCCGACATCTCGACCCGCTGTGGATGAAGCTGGTTATCTAAAAGAATACGCAGGGCGAACATCATGTCTTCTTCGTTTTTGCCATGATAGAGAAGTTGTGTTCTGCTGATACGTTCGCCTCCGGACAATTTTTGGGCGAAGATATTGGCATCCTCCTGCCTCTGGAACTCCACTTCAAATCCGTCCCCCCTGTGTTTTCGTTTGATTTCTTCCATCGATCCGGTAAGTGCCAGCTTTCCGCCGTGAAGCAGTCCGATTTCGTGGCATATCCTCTCTACATCCGAAAGAATATGCGTTGAGAATATGACAGTGGTACGTTCTTTGACAGAAGAAAGAATATCAAGAATTTCTTTTCGGCCAATCGGGTCAAGCGCAGATGTCGGTTCATCGCAAATGAGCAGTTTAGGACTGTTCAGAAGCGCCTGCGCAATGCCAAGGCGTTGTTTCATACCGCGCGAAAAGCCCTGTATTCTCTTGTTCACTTTCTCAAGACCGACAAGTTCCAGTAGTTCCGCTGATTTCTGCCGGGTCTGCTGTGCGGACATCCCGGTGATTTCGCCGCACAATGTAAGATATTCGGCAGGTGTCATATAGCCATAAAATTCAGGAACGTCGGGCAGATATCCGATAAAGCGGTTGGTTCGGTTCTGCCCGTACGTTACTTTTTCACCGTTGACCAGAATCTCCCCGCTGTCTATTTCGCTCAGACCAAGAATCATTTTCATTGTTGTCGTTTTTCCGGCCCCGTTCTCACCGATAAAGCCATAAACGCTATGTTCCCTGACGGAAAAACTCAGGTCGCTAATAATTTTATTCGAACCAAATGACTTAGATATATTCGACAGGACCAGCATATCCATTTAGTTATCCTCTCTTCCAAGCAGAAAATAGAGAATCGGACCCCACAACTGAAGGCCGACAATGACAATAATAACCCATAGTGTACGATTTCCGCGTTTGTAATGGTCATGGGTAAAAATATGACGCAGGCTGACAATCAGAAGAATGACTTCAACGACAAAAAGTGGAATCAGGAATGGCAGCATTTCAGTAAAATTCATAGTAAGCACCTCTCTTTTAGTGTTTTTCTAATTCTTATATATTCTTCTTTATTTGTCAGCGGAGAAAATACCGGATTATCAACCGCCTGGACAATACTTGCAAAAACCAATTTTTTATCTCTGGGCGCTTCAGCTCCCAGATCAAATCCGGCAAACCACTCGTCAAGCGTGTCGAAATATTTGTCACCGTGCAAAGTCAGCCCATTTTCGATAAGGGAAAGACTGCACGAAACGAATTTTCGAAGCCATTCAATCGTCTCATCCATTTTTTCCTGTACACAAAAGCAGACGGCCGCCTGATAGGTAAAGATGGCCGCTGTATTCGGATGCAGGATTTCCAGATGATAGATGTCCATCAGTTTGTCGATACGGTGTATCGTTTCTTCGCACAATTCGGGCTCCTGCATATGCAGGGAGAGATATTGCGAGGCTCCGGCGACCAGGGAAAGTAAATTACTGAACATGCTGATCTGCGTATACTGATTCGCTTTATTATTGTCGCCGGCCATCTGGTACGCCTGAATAAGAAGCATATCGACCTGCCTGGTAAGGCGTTTTGGATTCAGCTCGTCTTCCAGTGAATTAATGACTTCCTGCGGCCTGCGAAGCTGCAGTTCTGCCATTGCTTTTAGTATCAGCGCATCGCTGCTCGCGCCAATCTCCTTACCATTGATCCGGATATGTTCGCATACACTGACAATATCGTTTAGGATTTCCATTTGCCTTGCCGGTTCTTTAGCGAGCATGCAGTGGTTCAGCCACAGCACACAAATCTGCAGAAGACATGCATAACAGGAATAATATTTCTTAACAAGCATCTTGCTCTTCTGTATTACTTCTTCAAAAGGTTGAGAAGCAAAATCTGAAGCCAGATCGTGATAGCATTTTTTGATTTGCTCCCCGCTCATCTGCGGCTCGTAGCCGAGCAGATCATCAATGTTCGTATCAAAATAGGAAGCAATTTGAGGCAGCAGCACAATATCGGGAAAACTCTGTTTGTTCTCCCATTTGGATACTGATGCCTTAGTAACATTTAGAAATGAAGCAAGTTCATCCTGCGTCACACCACGTTTGTGACGCAGTTCAAGTATGTTTTCAGACAATCTCATCGAATTCACTATTCTTTCTCCTTTCAAACAAAAAGAAAACCCTGGTGTATCTCAAGTATACCCAGGGTTTTTATCCACATCAATGGATTTGAAGTCAACTTCGCGATACAAAGTCAACCAAATGGAAACTTTGTGGTTCTGTGTTATTACCGCTCTGGCAGTTTTTTGCTTTTTGCTTTACTATTTCTTTTTTACCGGGTAACAAACTTCCGTGACGAACTCGTCAGGATTTTGTGTCTGAGCAAAGCCGATATGGTAAATACAGAACATGGCACCGTTAAACTCATACCCATTATCATTTACCCAATTTGCAACAGCTTCATTGACTGCAGTGAGCTGCTCATAGCCGCCCTTATAGGTTGCAGAGGCAATCTGAACAGCCGGGACTGTCTTGAACACAACATGCTCCGTGTTTTTGTAGATTCCTTTCACAGTCATCTGTATTTCCACATCCACATCACTTTCCTTGAAGTCCTCGTCATGGAAAATGGATAGGGCAAGACAAGGGTCGGCAGACTGCAAATTCATGGGAGCCGTTTCCTGCATCAGGATATTCCATAGCATTCCCTCCTGATTGTAAGCTGGAATGACCTCCCTTACACTTGCGACATATCTTTCAGAGAGCGCCTTTAATGTAACATCATATTTCATCATTGTATTATCCTTTCTCAGCCGCTTTATGGCTGTTTCAAGGAGCAGCAGACGTTGTTTTGTCTCCTCGGCCTGTTCCTGCATTTCGGTCTGCTTCACGGATAAAAACTTGGAAAGAGCTTGCGGATCATCATAGTAATTCAGTATTTCTGCCACGGCAGCCAGGCTGAATCCCATGTCTCTGAGGGCTTTTATGCGATTGGCCGCAGGTAATTGTGCCTCGCTGTAATACCGGTAGCTTGTAAAATCATCCGTATTGGCAGGTCTCAGGAGATTTATTTCATCATAATGACGAAGCATCCGTATGCTAATCCTTGAAAGTTTTGAAAAATCACCTATTCGTAACATTCATCCTACCTCACATATGTGTGTTATCTGAGCTCATTTACAGTTTAAAGTATCTCACAGTGTGAGAGTCAACAGTGATTTCAAAATTTTTCGCATCAGCAAAGTTACTTCAATTTCATATCTTTTAAAAATAAGTTTGCAATTCATTTTAAAGCATTATAGAGTGAAAAAAATCACTTTTGATACACAAGAAAGGAAATTAAATATGGAGATGAAGACTGAGACAATTCCCCCCTTCAAAATTGCATATATACGACATATTGGACCTTATGGAAGCGGTAATGTACAGACCATGCAAAAGTTAAAAACATGGGCCAAAACGAATGGGCGGCTTCACGGTAACTCGATAATATTGGGAATCGCTCACGATAATCCTGAGACAACAATGCCTGAGAACTGTCGGTATGATACTTGCTTAGTAATTTCTGACAATGATTGTGCCAGTAGTGAAGCAGCTGGTAATGAGGATGTCGGTTTGGGCTACATTGCCGGGGGCAGATATTCGGTTTTCAAGATCAGTCATACTGCAGAAGCCGTTCAGCAGGCTTGGTTTGAAATTTTCCCGGAAATAGCAAGGCATGGCTATCAATTCGATGAAACAAGAACTGTCCTTGAAAGGTATGCAGTCGAAATGGTTAATAGCCATTACTGTGAGATTTACGTCCCGATTAAATAAGCTATTGCAGGCTAATCTGTCATAGCTTTATGGATTTTGCGAATTGTATTCATGTTTCTTGAAGTCAAAACACTTTTATATTTTTGGTTACCCAATACTTTTGATCCAAAATTAGAACTGAGTGTTGACCCTTGGGGAACCATCCAAAAGGCTCCGGATTTATATATGTTAAATTGCTCAGACGGCTCATGAGGCACGGAATCAAAAAGCTGCATTAACTCCAGTAACTTTTCGCGATCATCACAGAGCAGATAGTAATTGTGATATTCTTCCGGAATATCCATTGTCTGCGCTGCATCAGATATATCCTGAATTTCTCCGGAGCTGCGCATGATAACATGAGCATCAAACCCAAAACATTGGCTTAGTACTTTCTCAATATAAGCCGTCGGGCCGCCTTCGATATGATTTTCTTCCGCCAATGTAAAAATTACATTACCTGTGGCAAGAATCGTTCTGGCGTCCGGAAATCCCATCTTAATAAATGCATCTTTAAGAGCACCCATTTTAATGGTTATTCCGTTGACATTAATCCCGCGCAGAAACGCACAATATTTTTCTTCCATATTATTACCGGCTTTCAAGCGTTGTCTCGATCTGACTATATTGTTTTTCAAAGCGCAGCCTTCCACACCGCTCCAGTGTTCTGATGCATATATACGTAAGCCATTGTGATGGTTCCTTCTTTTGACCAAAGTCCCATTCCTTACACTTGAGATAGACTGATTCGGGTATGAACTGATTGTTCGGATTTGCTTTGCTTTCAATAATAGTCAGCATTTCATCAAAACGCTTATCTTTCCTCGCAAATTCAAAATGACTCAGGCAGTCAGCCATGCTCACGATATCATACCAGAGAGCCGGCGCTTTAAGCTTCCGGAAATCCGTTCCCATATAAAACATATAAGGGTGCTGCTCCCGGCTTCTTTCCCATAAATCCAGTAAAACAGTAATAATTGAATTTGCTAATTCAGATTGTTCGTATTCAGGAATGACAGACAGAAGCTTGAGGATAATTAGAGTCGCGTAAGGGCAGAAATCATCTTTTTTTCCGGGTCCTCTGAATTTACCGAGCTCCTTCGACACTACACAGGGAAATCCATTATCTCGATGTAATCCAATAATGTATTCGACACCTTGCTTGACTTGGCTGTCATAATCTATCCCTGCTTCTATTAAAGCATAGAGCATGAGCGGTGCATCACATAATGCCCAGGCAAGCGTGTCCTCTCCAGAGCCGCCAAAGTGCTTGGGTATATTGGTCATGCTCTTTGGAATTCCGTTTTCGTCTTTGTTTTTTATGATCTGGTGTATTGCCAAATCAATCTGAGGGATATCAGTATCCAGTCCGACTTCCAATAAAAACAAAAGCTTATGTATGGGAATATCAGGATTTTTATGATTCGTAACGAGTGTTCCATTAAAATCAGCAACATCATCCAAATACTTTTGAATTCGCATATCCGAAAGTACAGATGATTTCAAATCGAGCAATTCATCAATATTCTGTCCTAGAATATTCTTCCTAACCGCATATTCAACATATGGTTCGCATTCCGGCAGCCAATTGATTATATTCATGACCCACCCTCCTGACGATATTCGTCTTCGCGAATAGCATAGGAAAACGAGTCAAACCACAAAGCCTCACCGGCTTTGTTTCTCTTGAAAAAAGCGGCTTTCTCGAATGTTGCCTCTCTTCGCATCGAAAGGCGCTCAAGCAGACGCCACGAAGGTGCGTTCCCGGTATTGCACCCGGCGACAATGCGATGTGCATGTAATTCCTCAAATCCATACCGGAGCATCCGGGCGGCGGCTTCGGTGGCATAACCCTTTCCGTAATAATCCGGGTTGAAGACATAGCCGATTTCCCAGGTCAGAAACTCGGTCGGCTCTTTCTTCTGAAAATACACATTTCCAATCACCTTGCCGCCATTCTTCAGGCAGACTGCAAGGAAAGCTTCATTCCCGGAACGGTTTACGGCCTCGTTCCGGCACGACTCTTCGTCAAAAACCGAATAAGGCTCAAAGCGAACAACCTCTTCTTTGGAAAGGTATTCGTACAAGTCCTTCCAGTCATCGGGTGTGAATGGTCTGAGAATCAATCGATTGGTTTCCATGTGCATAACAAATTCTCCCTTTTCCGTCTATGTGACTTAATCACAGCACGAATCATCACTTTTCCGTATAATTATAAAATGTTTCCGTCGAAACGGGACAAATATCTGTCATGGGCATCTGCCGATCATACTTTGTTGATTAAGCATGCAGCCGATGACATGACGCAAAGGATAATTATGAACAAAATCAACTGGACAAGTGCTCTCTATGGCGTGACCATCGTCTTTTTTATTCTCGGGTTTTTCAACATTATCTTTGCCTGGCTGGGACTTGCCTGCCTGCTGACCCCCTTCATCCTGCTTTTCAAGGATCGAAAAAAGACCTGGTGCCAAGGAATTTGTCCGCGAGCCGGTATTTTTCAAAAATTACTCAAAGGCCGGTCACTGACTGGGAAAAGAACACCTGACTGGTTCATTCGCGGCAAAGCTAAATGGATCATGCTGGGTTATTTTTGCCTGAACCTGTTTGTACTGACCATGTCGACCATCATGGTTTTCCGCGGCCGGATAGAGCCTATGGATCGAATCCGTTTTCTGATTGCCTTTCAGTTGCCCTGGCAGATCCCGCAATTCCTGGATCTTGGTTCATTCCCGGACTGGGTAAGCCACCTGTCGTTTCGAATCTATTCGATGATGTTCACAACCACAGTGCTTGGCTTGATTATCGGTTGGATCTACATGCCAAGAACCTGGTGCACCATCTGTCCTATCAATACGCTGTCGGACGCAGCTCTGAAGGGTATGAAGCCAAAGAATAATCCTTCAGACAGATAAGGCAGCTCGAACGCATAGTCAGCATTTCCAGTCGATTTTCGCAGGGTTAGGCTCGTTCTCTACGGCAATAGCACGCAGGGCTGCTTCCATTCGTCCGCATTCTTCGGCGGCGCTCCTCTCTATTTGTTCCCACGGCGCATTCGTCCCGAGCTGGTCATAAGCAACCGCAATCGCGCCATAAAAGGCAAGCCCTATACAATGCCGTGCCGAGTGGATGGTCGATGCGCATTGACCTATTGTCCTCGCCGCCGCCTGTGCAGCAGGATTTCCGTCTGCTTCCCGAGCCGCTTCATGGCACTTGAGGATTGCCGATTTCGCCTGTGGCAGCTTGATTCTTCCTGACAGCCACTCGCGGGCGGCGTACAAAGCGTTTGGCGGACGCGGGTCATCCGGATAATACTTGCTCCACAGAGGCAGTATAATCCGTTCGGAATATTCAACCGCCCATATTGCAAGTGTTGCCTTACTCTGTGTTTCAATTAATCTCATAAGCGACTGAATATACGGTGCTTTCCAGTTACTTAGCATCTTTCTTGCTTTTGACATATTAATCCCTTTCCGAACTCCGCTTTCACATCATAAGGAAAAACGACATAGGCGCCGTCTATGTCGGGGACTTTCTGAATGATGGCTTCGAATTCATATGTCTTCTGATTCATAATATCGCCTCTTTGCAGGATTTGTATAAAGCTAAGTTGTCCTGGCCTTCTTGCCTTTTTTCCTTTTCCTGAAAAATCTGACAAAAATAATGAATACGATAACCAGAACAATTACAAATATAACGGACAAGGCCGGAATGGCAATGGAAAGCACGGAGGCCGCAACTGTGCCAACCGATTCAGCCGTAGAGACAATCGGATTCGCAAGTCCCGCGCTGACAGCGGTCGAGCTCTGGTGAATACCGTTCGACAAAAGGCTGGTGAGCGTTGCTGCACCTCCGCCTGCGATAATTGCCAGTGTCCACTTAAGCACCGGGTTCATATCGGTAATCACCGATGCCGCAACAATAACACCCGCGACGACTCCGGCCGGCAGAGATATCGCATTCAGGAAATTGTCGACATGCGGAATAAAGTATCCGGCGATCTCCAATATCGTAGCAACTCCGAAAATAATGACTGCAGGATAACTCGAAATCCACGCAAAGCCGTCCGCAAACTGCATGTATCCGGCAAGCCCGGCAATACCCATAACGAGCAGCGGCACAAAAATACGGTAACCGCAGACAGCCGCCAGTGCTACACCGAGAAAAACCTGGAGAATAATTTGCAGTATATCTACCATACACATCACTCCTGTAAAATAGAGTAAGCCTTCTGTATATTTATCATACTACTCTCTTAAGATGATTATCAGATCTAAATGCCCGACAAGTTCTAGAACAGCAAGTCCGAAACTAAGGTCTTTCTATGGCTTATCCGCCGGGATTACCGTGTATATATCGGCAAGGTCGGAGAAAACGAAGTGGGTTTTATTCCAGAGAAACCGAATGATAAGCTGGATATCCAGGTATCAGAAACATTGTCTACGGAAGAAGTCCGGGAACGCGAGCTGCGGCCTCTCAAGCTTATTCAGGACAATTATGAAAAAATCATCTTGTCGATGGACTTGAATCCCAATGTTCAACAATCTTACCGTTACGCGAATTCGGTTCGGTGCTGATATGCACGGATCAAATTTCCGTCATTTTCCTCGAGCGTCTCAAGGAGATCAATGCTGCAATTATTGCTCT
Organism: Mageeibacillus sp. UBA5770; assembly: GCA_002418705.1. Next base: position 10,230 of record DIEQ01000129.1, read on the forward strand.
ATCGTCGTCTAAAACAACATGCCATTGTGGAACATCGGACACTTGCAGGCATTATTCATACTGTCGAGATACGCCTGCTTCGATACTTTCCACTTTTCATGGAACCATTCCATATGCTATTTCCTTTATGAATACCATAGGATTAACTATATCAATGCGACCCTCGCCTCGCCTGTTGCAACTGAATTGCCCGAAATCGAGATGGCGGAGCAGTTTGATTCTTTCAGGCTGTATTGTCTGGCGTTCTTTTCTAATATATCGGCAAGCATTCTGGCCAATGTAAAATTAGCTAGAGACACACAGAGCTCGTCTCCGAAATTGAAACGGCGTCCAGTGATCAGGGTTTCAGGTGTTATTCTCAGGTGATCCGGTATGAAGTGGGGTTGGTAACCCGGCAAAATCTTAGTAAGTACATATCTAAGATGCCGCGTCTCCTGGTCTTCCCTTCCAACGGCAAATGGGTCGCGTCCAGGTCCCAGCCACACATAAGGTGCTGGCAGCCTTTCGTAAATGATGGCTATGGCTATTATTTTTCTGCTTTTGCTGCTGATTTCCCTCTTATCAAACATAGCCTCAATCATTTCACTGGAGATCATACTTTCACCCTCCTTTTCCGGACTGATAAGAGCAAAATCTGCCTGTCAGTACGGTCATTTTTACTATTCAACAATCGATAGCTCATGAAACGCGTCATCAAGCCAGTCTTTGAACGATTCATAGCTGACAGGCGAACCTTTTACGGTTGGATATTTATTGGACGGTATCGAGTAAGGAAATACTGGTTTAGAACCTTCTAATATACCAGCATACAAAATTTCACCGGTTTTTGCTTCTCTTATCTCTATATTGGACTCGACTTTATACCCCATCAATTCTTTGCCGTTACTGTACTGCTGGGAATCATAATAAATAAAATTATCTTGAACGATAATATACAAAGAAGCTTCATAAAATGTAGCGCAAGTCAATTCGGCCGGAAGCTTATCATTCCATTCGTGATATTCGTACATTTCGATTGTGGAATTGTCTTGCTGAAATTTTTTTATGATAATAATACGAACTGGTTCATCTCCTTTACGACCGTAGATCGCTGCTTCCGGAAACCCCTGACCAAGAGCAGCTATCGCGATAAGAGCCTCATCAACATATTCGCCTTCGGGGCACTTCTCTACGTAGGTTTTATAGCCGTCAATTGTTTGGCTTTTCCTGGCTAATCCAATATATGATAAATCTAATTGCGCTCTAGCTTCCTCCGCATATTCTCCATCTGGGTATTTTGATAAGTATTCATTATTCGCCTCAATCCGCTCCTCATACGACTTGCTCCAACTGTTCTTAGCTTTATTCCTCGCGAACTGTTCGCCACATCCGCAAAGAGCTATTAACGCAATAAGAAGTACTAAGGTTAATGCAATCAATTTTGAATTCTTACGTTTAAGCATATTACGCTCTCCTTTGGAAGCCCTATCAGCGCTTGATTTTGGAAGCTTTTAACCTTGCTAACACAAGGTATATGAATAAGACTGCACAAATGATAAACAGTACAATCAGCACGCCTGTTTGAATGCTTCCGGTTCTTAAGCCGAAAACGAATATAATCGAAAAGGTTATTTCAAGAATCACAGCAATTACCCAAAGAGGACTTATGCCAGCCGTCTTGCTGGGAACATATTTTGTATTGTCGAGATTTTGCATTGTGTTAATGAGATTATCGATTCCTTTTTGTGCGCCAACAGCCCCGAAATCATCGCTTTTCCCATGAAATAATATTTTTGTATTACCATCAATGACTTCTACTTGAGCATCTATTTTAACAGTTTGAAGACCATACTTGGTTTTCCCCTGAATCGAGCCTGTCTGACGGTCAATTTGCTGAACTTTTCCGATCATGACGAATGCTTTTTCAATATCAGATAACGTGTCTGCGGGATTTTTTTCATAGTTAAACTCCCTATCGGTTTTAAAAGCAGACATAATGCACATCCTTTCCGGCTAAAAAAATCTTTAATTACCTAATGATTAATATTTTCATTAATAGTGCCCCCAAACGCATCCAGAATCAGTATTAGTTTTCTTCATGATATTTCCATATCATGACACTAGTTCGTTACATTGCCGCACCCCGGTTTCCGATAATAGTCGCGACAATGCCGGCCACTGCAGCAATCGCTAAAAGCACATACAACATTACCGGTATTGTCATGACTGCATCGCCGGCGCTGTCAGCCATCATTAATCCCACAAAGACTCCCGAAAACACGATTGACGAAAAAATACCGATGGTTTCCATGAGAATATGCTTGCGGTCCAACCACCGGACACCTTCAACATGGTTGAGATGGGCTAATTCTCGGGCATAGTCAAGATTCTTAACCAGTATTGTGCTATAATTTGTGTTTTTTTGTTGCTTATTCTCCGTAAATCCTATCACATGATTTTTCAAGCGGCAGGTTTCGCAAAAAGGGATATGGATCCAGTATCTATCCGATGTTAAGGCTGTGTAGATGCGATAAGCAGGAACCGTTTTTGAAGTGAACTCAACTTTACCTAATCCCCTCTTTGAAACTGCTACCTCCACAAGCTCCGTCCTCACAGCTGATTTCATGCAGGCAGGGCATTGGGATGGAAATTGCAGACCACTTTCACTCACCGAGAGCGTGGTGACAGTTCCTCCCTGGTTCATCCATTGAGCTGATTGAATGATAGAGGCATTAATGTCCAGATTGACCTTGATCCTTGCCTGCGGCGAAAATAAATGTGGTGGACGAGCTGTTCCAACTTGATCCGGTGTTGTCATGACGGTGCCCCGGTATATGCCTGACAAGTTGACGGGAATCAGTTCTGGTATGATTCTTTTCTGTTCCAAATCAATCGCTTCCTGTCTTTCGGATCAACTGTTGTACTGGTTTCGAATACGTTTGATCACCAGTTTCAGTTGAGTAGGCTGTCACCATTTTCGAAATTCCAGCTGATGCTATCAGGCCGATTAAGATACACCAGGTTCTGATACAGATTGTCATTTATTCTTTACATTTACATTTTATACCTTCTGGTATCAAAAATCCATTTATTATGTCAAACACTTGCTTCAATGCTCTTCAATTGGAACAATAGTACCGGTCTGATGTCCGGGTTAATTTTTCCTATGGGTAGACATCAAGTATAATCCGTCAATCCTTATGACAATCTTCGGAAGTAACATATACGCCGTCTTCACTTCTATAACCATTTTCCGTAACTGTAAATACCATCAAAAATATACAGCAGCATCACACTTAAGACTAGTCATATCACGTTGTCGGGTATGCAGGTTGCAAATAATTCCAATCAACTGAAAAACGCGGAAGAAAGAAAATCATCTGCTACTGATAATTTTCATTCTTCTGCGCTTTATCAAGGAGGAACGTGATGGGCGTTGTTAATTGAAGCGATAGACATTTTACGTCTTATAACGTCTTCTTTTTCCTGGAACAGATGACACTCTGAAGGACAATAAAGAAGCAGAGCATTGCTGCACGTGTGATCTGCGGCCACCACGGATCCTGGCTGCCTATTGCGGTAACGACCAGTAGTACGATTCCGGTTGTTAACACGCCGAACAGAGTTCCGAAGATATTACCTACGCCGCCGGTCAAGAGTGTTCCGCCAATAATAGATGCGGCAATCGCGTCCATTTCAAGGCCGGTTGCCTGCTGAACCGAGCCTGACCGCGTGTGGAAAAGGTATAGGAAGCCGCCGATACCTGCAAGCAGGCCGCAAAGCAGATGGGCATTAAATTTGGTTCTCCTGACGTTTATGCCAAGCATCAGGGCGCTTTGCGAATTGCCGCCCACTGCGTAGAAGCTGCGTCCAAGTTTTGTCTTCTTCAGCAGCCAGATCATCAAAAAGACGATGATAAGCGCTACGATTACGCCGTATTCCAGCTTTGATTGGATAAAAATACCTTTCTTATTGACGTCGCCTAAGAACGGAATCTGTATTCGCGCACCTGACAGCGTCTCAAAGCCCTTGTTAGCTACCTGTATCTGATTGACTTCTATCAGGGCAACTAACCCTCGACCTAAGAACATACCTGCGAGGGTAACAATAAAGGGCTGCATTTCCATGTATGCGATGAGAAACCCCTGAACTGTACCGAATGCCAGGCCGATCGCCAGCGCCAGAATGAGTGTTGTAAAAAAGTTGAAATTGTAATTGTTGAGGCAGACGATACAGGCCGTACAAATGAGTGCGGTTGAACCGCCTACGGAAATATCAATACTTCCGGTTATCATAACAATCGAAAGTCCGCAGGCGATTACGATCAGAGCGGCATTTTCGTTGAAGAGGTTAAAGAACATCTGGATCTTGCTGAAGCCTTTATCTCCGAGGAAGATAATGGCAAGTGCATAGATCGCAATAAACAGTGAAACAGTAATTGTCAGCAGGAAAGCTGTATCGGTAAGCGGCTCTCTGCGTTTCAGTTTGTTCTGAAGTGCGCCGATACCTCCTGTTTCCTGCGTTTTATTCAAGAATGACATGCTAACCACGCTCCTTTCCAATGCCTGCATTCAATTTGGAAAATGAGACTTTTTTGTCGAAGAAACTTTTGAAAATCGGCGTCTGGATGACTACAAGTACAATAATGATCACGGCCTTGAAGACCGGAACGGCATTTGTGTTGACGTTAAGCGTAGTCAGCATAGAGGTCAGAGTCTGGATGGTATACGCTCCGATAATCGAGCCCGTCATTTTGAATTTTCCGCCGCCGAGCGAATTACCGCCAAGGGCGACTGCCAGGATAACATCCATTTCAATGCTGGGCACGATTGTGTAAGGATTCACAGTCTGTACCCTGCTTGCCTGGACAAATCCGGCGATACCGACGCAAAGACCCAAAATAACAAATGTCAAAAACTTGATCCGTGCAGGATTGAGACCGTTCAGGCTCGAGGCTTTATCATTGATGCCAACAGCCCGGGTATACAGACCAAGGTTCGTCTTTTTCAGTGCAATGACTGTTACTGCAATAACAGCAATCGTGATGAGTATTGGCGTCGGAATGGGAAATCCCGGAATAAAGTTGCCGTAATACCCAAACGAAGGCGCAGCTTTGGGCTTAAGCCCACCCATAGCCATCGAGGCTATCGACCGGCCGGCCGTAAAGAGGATGAGCGTTGCTACCATAGGCTGTATGTTGAATTTTGAAACAAGAATACCGTTAAAGGCCCCGCAGGCTATACCGGCAAGACAGCCGAGCAAGAGTGCGGCGATGATCGGCGCATGTAATTCGGAGGGCTGTGTTTCGTTCCCGCACAGGACCCGCATAATCACTCCGCCGACGATCGCGACTGTGGCGCCTACGCTGATATCCTGCCCTCTGGAAGAAGCTGTAACGAGGGTCATTCCGATGGCAAGAATTACAAGCTCCGTTGCGTTGTTCAGGATATTGATTAGATTTCCCACCAGGACAGGGTTACTGTTACTGTCTCTGCCCAGGCCGATTGTCAGGAACCCCGGATTAATAAACACGTTGAGCAGCAAAAGAACGGTAAGAAACGCTATGGGGACAAACAAGCTGTGCCTGGTAATTGCTTTAAAAACCGATGCTGAACGGTCGGTATCAAGTTTGTTGCTGTTTCTGGACATCTTAACTTACACTCCCCGCTATGGTATGCATTATTTTATTCTGTGTCATATCTTCACCCTTTAATTCACCAACTACATACAGGTCGCGCATGACAATCAGTCTCGAACAGGTTCGCAGCATCTCCTCAATCTCGGACGATATGAATGTGATACTCATACCCTCGGATGCAAGCTTCAGCACCAGCTTTTGAATTTCCACCTTAGTGCCAATATCAATTCCGCGCGTCGGTTCGTCAAGAATCAGGTAGTCGGGATGCGTGAGCAGCCAACGGGCAAGAATTACTTTTTGCTGATTTCCGCCGGATAAGGAGTTGATGGGGGTATCTGCCGAAGGGGTTTTTATGCCGAGCAGACTGATATACTCATCGGCAAAGGCCTGCGCCTGCGCATTCGTGAACGGCCTGAAGAAGCCTTTCATAACCTGCAGAGCAAGTATGAGGTTCTCGCGGACAGACAAGTCGCCGATAATACCGTCACGCTTCCGGTCTTCGGAAAGATATCCGATTCCTTTTTTCATGGCTTTTATTGGCGATGTAATGCTGACATTCTCACCCTTGATTCGGAGCTTGCCTTTGATGACCTTGTCTGCACCGAAAATGGCACGCACACACTCGCTGCGGCCGGAGCCGAGCAGCCCTGCAAAGCCCGTTACCTCTCCCTTGTAAGCCGTGAAATTGAATGGCTTTATTCCGGAAGTGCTTGCAAGCTCCTCTGTTTCGATTATTACTTCTTTCGAGGCGCCGCTTTTCGATTGTGCTTCGTTATGTATTTCAGCCAGATCGTCAAGTTCCTTGCCCATCATTTTGGCAACAAGCTCAACCCGGGGCAATTCCTTAATCTGATATTCCCCGACAAGTTCGCCATTACGCAAAACCGTAATTTTATCGCATAACTCATACACCTGATCAAGGAAATGTGTGACAAATATGATGCCTACGCCTCTGCTCTTTAGTTCACGCATCAGGGTAAACAGCTTGGCTACCTCATTTTCGTCCAGTGACGAGGTTGGTTCGTCGAGTATCAGCACCTTGCAGTCCATATCCACGGCACGGGCAATCGCCACCATCTGCTGAACCGCAATAGAACAGTTTGACAACTGCTGCGTCGCCTTTGCCGTTATCCCCAGACCTTTGAGAATGCTTTCTGCCCTGCTGTTACTCTTTTTCCAATCAACGAATAAATCACTGGTTCTGCCAATAAACAGATTTTCGGCAACCGTCAGGTTGGGGCACAATGTGATTTCCTGGTACACCGTACTTATCCCTAGCTTTTGGGCTTCCTGAGGCGCTTTGATATGAACTGGTTTATCAATTCCTTTAATGTGGATTTCTCCGGCATCCTTCGTGTAGACTCCGGTTAAAACCTTAATTAAGGTAGACTTTCCCGCACCGTTTTCGCCCATCAGGGCGTGGATTTCACCTTCAAGTAAAGTGAAGTCGACGTTTCGCAAAGCCCGTACACCGGGAAAGCTTTTATGAATATTCCGCATTGTAAGCACTGTGTCCTGCATAGTAATAATATTCAAACCTCCGTTCAGATACGACATCCGGACATTAACTGTTACTTCTGTGATTAATAAATACGCGGCGCCAGGATCTGCGAACAGTATTCACATACTCGGCGCCGCGCATTTCGATCAAAATTCTATTTCGTTTGCCGGCTTTAAGCCGTCGGATTTTATCAGGACCGATGTCTCAATTAATACGTACGTGCATCAACAATAGCTTGTGTGATTGTGTCACAGTCAAACATTTCTTCTTTAACGTAGGCATTCTTCTCAACAGCCTCGCCGGCTGCAAGTTTGTTAATGAGCTCAACAATGCGTGGTCCATGGAGAGGATTGCACTCTACGTCAAGGTTGAATGTGCCCGCGAGAACATTCTCAAGTGCCCACTTGTTTGCATCAAAAGCGATAACCTTTACGTCGCCGGTCTTGCCGTATGTAATACCGGCAGCGTCCATAGCAGCGCAGGCGCCGCGAGCCATATTGTCATTCTCAGCGTATATAACATTGAATTCTGTACCGGAAGCGATAAGGTCAGCGACGGCCTGCTTGGCAAGAGTTTCGTCCCAGCCCTTCATGTTCTGGTTGAATACGATTGTCCAGCTGTTTGCCTTTGCGCCGTCTTCAATAGCTTTCGAGCGGCCGAGCTGAGCGGAAGACCCTGTGTCACCGCCAAGCACAACAATATTATAGGAATCAAGTGCCTGAGTCTTCAGCCAGTCAACAGCTTTCGTGCCTTCGGCTGCGAAATCAGAGCAGACCATTGCGGTGTAAAGGTCTTCTGACAAATCAAGTTTACGGTCAGCCATAATAAAGGGGATTCCGGCTTCCTTAGCGGCCTTTGCAACATCTTCCCAGCCTGCAGACTGAAGTCCTAAGACGACAAGATAGTCAACTTCTTCCTGAATCAGCTGCTGTGCCTGTGAGATCTGCTTAGCATGGTCTCCCTCGCCGAAAACCATTTTTGTCTCAAAACCGGCTGCTGCGAAAGCCTCGTTGAATGACTTTGTGTTGGCCGTACGCCAGTCTGACTCGTTCGCGTTTGTCTGTACAACACCAACAACAAGCTTTTCGCCTGCCTTGGCAGTAGTCGCAGCGACGGTTCCGTCTGCCTTGGCTGTAGTTGCAGCAGCTGTCTTGCCGCATGCTGCAAGTGAGAATGCGAGTGTCAATACCAGAACTAAAGATAACAATTTCTTCATGGATATCTCCTCCTACCTTCTTTAACCCAGATTGAGTTTCATATATGTAGGTGAAGTATATTAAAGTTATCCGCATAGAAATACGGAAATTAATCCTGACTTTGTAGTTATTTTTACTGTGTTTCTTTTTCGATTCGTAACTGGTTAAGATTCCTATGATTTTTGTTTGATTTCTTACGTTTCTGAGTATTTTGCAGCACGAATCTGCTGCAAAAGATATGCAATATACGCTTTTCTAATGCTATGCTATGGAATGAAAACAGGTCTAATAACTCCGTCCAATGCGCTCAGCAGCGGCATTTTCCGCTTCAAAAACCTGTCCTTCCACATAGGAAATCTTATCAACCGCTTCCCCTTTTTCCAGACGTGCTATAATCTCAGCAATCAGCTGCCCCTGTAAAGGATTGCATTCAATGTCTACATTAATTAATCCGGCTTCCATCTTATCAAAGGCCTCCGATACCGCATCAAAGGAAATGATCGTGATCCTGCCGTTTACCCCGCAGGTTAATCCGGCTTCCTGTATTGCTTCTATGGCACCAAACGTCATGTCATCATTTTGTGAAACCAGGACATCAATATCATCAAATTCCAATAAATACTTCGCCATAACCTCCTTGCCCTTTGCTTTGGTAAAATCACCGCTTTCATGTGCAAGAATATTCCAGTTATCATGACTTCGGGCTATATCCGCAAATCCTTGTGAACGGCCAATCTGAGCCGTCGAATGTAAGGTGCCTTCAAGGACAACAATATTAATGGCTTCCGTATTTTGTCCATTCTCATCTTGCGGTGCTGTTTCTTCCGGCAAAGATTCATTTCCCTGTGAAGCAGCAGCCGCGTTTTCTTGTTCCATCAGATATTTTTCCAGCCACAGTCCTGCCTTTTGGCCTTCTGCATACTTATCAGTGCCCACGGATGCGACATAAAGACTGTCATCATTTGTTTCAATCATACGATCCACAATAATAACCGGAATACCTGCTTCCCCTGCTTCTGCAAGTACCGTATCCCATCCGGTTTCCGTAACCGGGGCAATTAAAATATAATCTACCTCCTGAAAAATAAAGCTCCTTACATCCTTAATCTGGTTTTCCTGACTCTGCCTTCCATTCTGAAAAATCAATGAAAACCCATTTTTTTCTATAAGGGCATTCTGGATAGATTTCGTATTCGCCGTACGCCAGTCTGATTCGGAACCAAGCTGGGAGAAACCGACAATAATCAAGTCAGAATCAATAGCATCTGTGCTTTCCGGCTCACCGTTCTGAAGATTCTTCAACGGACTCAGACTGCAGCCGGCAAGCGCTATCAACCCGACTAAGAAAATCCATAATATGACTTTAAAGTTTTTCTTCATATGCTGCCTCAATTCGCTCATTTTCCACGAGTCTTGCCGGAATTCTGATTATGGTGTCTGTGCCTTCTCCCTTTTTGCTGTGTATATCCAGCCCGTAGGTATTGCCATAGTTCAATTTAATCCGTTTATTGACATTTGCCAGGCCAAAACCGGTACTCTGCTCGCTGCCCGGCATTTCAATTTCTTTGCGCAAAGCAGTTAACTCCTCTTCATCCATGCCTATTCCGTTATCAATTACATGGAAGCAGATGATCTCATTCATTATTTCACCCGTTACCGTTATTTTCCCTCTGGCCCTTAACATCTTAATACCATGGTAGAGAGAATTTTCAATGAGCGGCTGCAAGGTCAGCTTCAATATTTGATATCCGTACAGTTCTTCCGGGATATGAATCTCATAATCAAGGATATCTTTATAGCGTGACTGTTGTATCTGAAGATAACTTTTTATGTGGATTTCCTCTTCACGAATCGTAATGAAATCTTTTCCCTTACTAACGGCAATCCGGAAAAACTCAGAAAGGGATACAACAATAGCGATAGCTTCTTCATTCTTATCCCCTTCTATCAGCCAGATAATTGTATCTAATGTGTTATATAAAAAATGCGGATTAATCTGAGCCTGCAGAAGCTTTGATTCCATATTCCTTAAGTTCTCCTGTTCCAGCCGGATACTTCTCACCTGCTGTTCCAGTTTAAAAGCCATATCGTTAAAGCTATCGGACAATATTGACAATTCGTCATGACTTTCACAAGCTGACCTCGTTGTAAAATCTCCCTTGGCAACCAAAGCTGTCTTATCGCATAACATCCTTATGGGTTTTGTAATGCTGTCAGTTACGCGGATATTAACCAGAACGGATGCAACAATAATGGAAGCCAATGCCACAGTCATTGTCACAATTACATTCTTTACCTGCTCATTAAGGCTCTGTCTTATTTCTTCAAAATTCTGGGTTTCATAATAAATGTAATACTGGATTTCTTCCTGAAAAAGTTCTGTCAGAATATAGATATCAGATTCCAGCATTTCTATGTTTTTCTCATAGTGGCCCGGCTGCTCCAGATTATCACGTATTTCATTAATTCTAGCTTCCAGGGTATTAAGGTTAAGCAGAATGCGGTTAACCCAGTCAAGGCTTTCCCGGCTCGATGTTATTTCCCGCAGATTCGTAAAACTGACTCTTGCGGCTTCTATCAGCGCATATGGATTTTTCAAATCGCTGTTTTCATCAATGGATTCGAAAGTTTCTGCTTCAACAACAATCTTATACATACTTTCGTCCATTTCCTCTTTAAAATTGAGGTTATAATTATTAGCCGAAGTAATCCTTCGTACGATCGTATCATATGCCGTACTATAATTATGGAGGGCCGCAATCTGGTAAAGCGACAGAATAATCATCGGTATGATGATCACGGCGGCTACCAGGAACAGCTTCAGCCTTAACGGGTATTTGACAGGTTTTTCACTATTATTTATCATTCTTCACATTTACCCTGCAGCCTGTATTCCGACGGTGTGCAATTCTGAGTCTTTCTAAATATGTAACTAAAATAATGTGAATCCTGATATCCTACCAGAATTCCAATCTCGGTTATCTTTTTTCCCGAACACCGCAAATAGTCTTTCGCCTTCTCCATACGGATATTCGTCAGATACTCGATAAAGGTCATCCCTGTTTCCTGATTGAAAAGTGAACTGAAATAATTGGGGCTGACATTAACCACAGCTGCAACCTTATCGAGCGTCAGGTCACTCATAATAAATTTAAGATGTATATATTCCTTTGCCTTTTCAATAAGACCGGCGTATCTTTTCTGACTGTTCTGGTTACGCAGATCAATGGCTTCCTTGAGTACTGATTTATAGAATTCAGAGCACTTCTCCAGGCTCGAAAGCTGATCCGTGACACAATTCATGCTCTTTATAGTGCTTTCTATCTTTTCCTTCGGGTATTTAAAAGCTTTGATAAATTTCATGATCACAGAACATCCGTCTAATATGACATAATGCCGAAAAAGAGCCGAACTCATCGCATTGGAACCGAATCCGTCAAAATAGCTGTCAACAAATTCATCGACATCCTGTATTGTGCCCCTCTTCAGGAAATCTTCGAGCAGGTTCCTGTCATGCTTCTCAAGATTCAATTCGCTGACATTGATCCGGTTTCCGATCTGCGCCTTAATATTGCTCACATCATGATAAGATAAGAACTGATCCTTGCTTTGAAAATAACGCAGGGAAAAAGCACTGTTTGCATCGAGATAGGATTGCTGCAGGTCACGGACACGATGAACATTCCTGCCAATTCCGCCAAAATAATGTGCCTTGCCTTCACATATTCCAATTAGTAAATGACACAGTTCCCGGGTTAATTCATCAATCCGCATTTCATTTTCTCCGAGAAGGATAAAAGCCCAGCCATCCATACCTCGTTCAAATACCTTTATGTCAGGAAAATCCTTCAGGGCCTGCGTCATTCGTGCTTCACACTGCACGATCTCATTCGAGTATTCGTACATATCCTCCGGCACTTTGAATTGAAACAGCATAACGCAAAAAACACTTGCCATCATGTTGATTCCAAGTTCCTCTTCCTGCTCAATAATCTGTGAAAGTGACAGTCCCCCGCTGACTAAGGCATTAAAAAAGTCTTTTCTTTTTTCACCTTGTTTCTGATACACCAAAAGCTGATACTGTTCCAGTATCCCTTTTTCCTTCCGTTCCTTATCAATTGCCGCAGCTGCATTTTTCACTGCGGTCACCAGCTTAATTGACGTTACCGGTTTAAGCAGATATTCGCTGACACCGATATCAATCGCCTGCTGTGCATATCCAAAATCACTGTAACCGCTGATAATAATAATTTTGAGTTTTGGCATATCTTTTTTTAATAATTTACTTAGTTCAAGACCGTCCATGAACGGCATTTTTATATCTGTAATCAGAATATCCGGCTGTTCCCTTAAAATCATCGGATAAGCCAATTCACCGTCACTAACATCCCCGACAATTTCGAAGCCTTCTTCCAGATGAATTTTGTTCTTGATACCTTCACGTATAACAATTTCATCTTCCACCAAGAAAACCTTATACATAATTCCCCCCGAAAAAGTACATAAAATAAATATTTCGAATTTTATTCCATGATCTGAATTAATAATCAGATCATTTGCTGCGAGCTTAACTTGACCTGGCAGGTTCTATATTGGTAACAAGCCAATCATACCATAATGTTTTCCAACATCCGTAAAAAGTCTTACCTGAACGGATTATTATCTAAAGCTCTGAATATCAGCTCCAAATGTGTGAAATGATTTATCGAATTGCAAGTCAGAAACTTGTACGCGATAACAAGTTTCTGGTTTCCGAGTCATAAACTATTGACTTCTGGTTTTAGGGAGGCATAATGGAAATAGAAGATGTGCAAGGAGGCTTGAATCATGGCTGAACGCATTAACAGACCTGAGTACCTGCATCAGCTGATTGAACACAAGGACGTCGATTTGGTTAAAATCGTGACCGGTATACGCAGATGCGGCAAATCTACACTGCTTGATTTGTACCACGATTATTTGCTATCCGCCGGAGTTCCGGAGGATAGAATCATTCACATGAATATGGAGTCCCTAAAATACAAAGAACTGACTGACTATATCGCGTTCTATATTTATGTACGGGCGAAGCTTGTAAGCAGCGGGAAATCTTATCTGATTTTCGATGAGCTGCAAATGGTAAGCGGCTGGGAAAAGGCGATAGAGTCATTCCGGCTTGATTTTGACGTAGACATTTACATTACCGGCTCAAATGCTTATTTATTATCCACAGAGTTTTCTACCCTGCTTTCCGGGCGATATGTTGAAATCCGTATGCTGCCTTTGTCTTTTAAAGAATTTCTCACCTTTTACGATTTCAATCGCGACGTCACAACGGAGGATAAATTCCAAAAGTATCTCCAGTTTGGCGGTATGCCTGTCTTGCGGCAGTATAATTTTAACGAGGCGCGAAGCAATGAGGCACTCGAGGGAATTTATGCAACGGTCGTGCTGCGCGATGTTCTGCAAAGAAATATTTCTTCCGACCAGAATACCCTAAACAAGATTGTTCTATTCCTATGCTCCAACATTGGAAGCATCACCTCGCCAAACAATATAGGTAATGTTCTGTCCGGAGAGGGCACGATTGAGAGCAAGAAAAGCAAGAACATCGCGGGGAAAACGGTAGATAAGTATATCTCCATGCTGCAAAGCGCCTTCGTATTTTATTCAGTCAGCAGATACGACATCAAAGGCAAGCAAATATTGAAAACGCTCGAAAAAAATTACATCATCGACCTGGGTTTTCGGAATATGCTGCTTGGCTACCGTGATGCAGATCGCGGCCATATCCTTGAGAACGTTGTTTTTCTGGAGCTTATCCGCCGGGATTACCGTGTCTATATCGGCAAGGTCGGCGAGAGTGAAGTGGATTTTGTTGCGGAGAAACCGGACGGGAAGCTGTATATCCAGGTGACAGAAGCCATGTCCACGGAAGAAGTCCGGGAACGCGAACTGCGGCCGCTCAAGCTGATACAGGACAATTATGAGAAAACTATATTGTCGATGGACAAGAGCTATATCAGTTCTTACGATGGAATTAAGGTCGTAAACCTTATCGACTGGCTGATATCATAACCTCAAAACATAATTGCAATTCAACTTTTTTTCAACTTTCTTTTTCTGAAAATGATGTCGTTAAGACCCCGCTGGCACTTGGGAGGAACGCAGTTATCTTTGACAGGCATCATTATTTAGTCATTAATCGCTTCAACACCGAGTCTTTTAAGATTTTCAAGATGATCTCTCATATGTTTCAGTTCTTCCGGAGAATGTCCGTCCCAGTCTGATACTTCACCCACTACTCTCAATGGTTCGCTGCTGCGGTATGATCTTGTGGGATTTCCCGGAAATCTTTTGTCTGTCAGGTTTGGATCATCCACTATGAATCCCGTCGGCTCTACTATATAAATATGACCGGGTTCCTCACCAACAGCGAGTTCGGCTCCCCATTTAGCTGCATCAAGAGTCGCTGTTAAATAGACAAAATTTGCATTCTTCCTCTCACCATAATTTGAACTATTCCCAGGTTCTAACAAATCCCCAATGTTCAAGTTCGCTTTTGAACCATGATAGAAAGGACCGGAGTCCAAAGCTTTGTAGTTTTCATTTGTAGAATTCAATAAAGCCACATCCTTTCAGGGGGCAAATCATAAACCAACTTAGGGGAAATGTCGGTTACTTCACAATCAATGCGACCCGCGCCTCGCCTGTAGCAATTGAATTGCCCGAAATCGAGATGGCGGAGCAGTTCGTTTCTTTGAGGCTGTATTGTCTAGAGTTCTTCTCTTTCCGGACGGATAAGAGCAGAATCTGCCCAACAGCACGGTCATATCATTATATATGGTTCATACTTTAACATCAGTTACGACTTTTTTCCCTTCGTTAAATGAGACGAACAGAGATGGCCGCCGGGGGGGGATGGAGCACCATCACCTCGTAATCATTTTTCTTCTATTCAACAGTCGATAGTTCTTGAAACGTGTCATCAAGCCAGTCTTTGAACGATTCATAGCTGACAGGCATGCCTGAACTAGTCCAATCGCCATCTGTTATCACAGTAGGAATTTCTGCAGTTCCGCCAATTATCATATCCGCTTTTAAAATTTCACCCGTTTTTGCATTTACAATATAAATAAATAAATCACGTCTATATGTAGTTAGCGTCTTACCACCTGTATATTGATAAGTACCATTTTCATTATATTCTTCTTGAACAACAACATACAATGAGGCGTCATCTAATGTTGAAGCAGCCAAGCTTGCCGGAAGCATGTCATTCCATTCGTGGTATCTGAATAAATTTTTGTTATTTTTATTAGGATTAGCTGTGAATTGTAATTCATGTTCAATGATAAAGAGCTTAAATGGCCCGGATTCTTTGCTATCATAAACCGCTGCTTCATTGACTATATTATCCATAGCTGCAAGTGCTATTAATGCTTCATCCACAAATCTACCTTCGGGGCACTGCTCTAAGTAGCCTTTATAAGCGTTTATGGCATCGTTCATCTCCATACATTCCCTCGCCACTTCTATATATGCTAAATCTAATTGTACACGCGCTTCCTCCGCATATTTGCCCTCTGGATATTCTGATAAATATTCCGTGTTACGTTCAATAATCTCCTCATTCGTAGCACTGTCTTTTGCATAGTTAATTGCTCTCTGTTCGCCACATCCGCAAAGAGCTATTAAGGCAATAAGAATTACTAAGGTTAATGCAATCAATTTCGAATTCTTAAAGTTAAACATATTGCTCTCTCCTTTGGAAGCCCTGTCAGCGCTTGCTTTTGGAAGCTTCTAACCTTGCTAACACAAGGAAAAGGTTATTTCAAGAATCGCGGCAATTACCCAGAGAGGACGTATGCCAGCCGTCTTGCCGGGAACAAATTCCGGATTGTCGAGATTCTCCGATCATGACGAATGCTTTTTCAATATCAGAAAACGCGTCTGAGGGGGATTTTTCATAGATAAACTCCCTATCGGTTTAAAAAGCAGCCATAATGCACATCCTTTCTAGTTTATAAACCAGCTATAAATTGTTGATTGGATAATATTGTTATTGATGGTGCCCCATAACTTATCCAGAATCAGTATTAGTTTTTGTTCATAATATTTCCCTATCAGGTCACTCGTGCGTTACATTGCCTCACCCCGGTTTCCGATAATAGACGCGACAATGCCGGCCAGCGCGAAGAACGCGAAAAGCACATACACCGGTACCGGTATTGTTATGACTGCATTGCCGCTGCTCTCGGCCGCCAGACCGCCGAGGAAGAATCCCGAAAACACGAATGTTGAGGCTAAACCAAGGGCTCGCATGAGAATATGCCTGGGTGCCAACCACCTGCCATCATCTACATGATTAAGCACGGCAAACTCCCGGGCATATTCTAATTTTTTAAGCAGTACTGTGCTATAGTTGCTGTTTTTTTGTCGCTTATTATCCGTAAATCCTATCGCATGATTTTTCAAGCGGCAGGTCTCGCAAAAAGGGATATGGATCCAGTATCTATCCGATGTCAAGGCTGTGTAGATGCGATCAGCAGGAACGGTTTTTGAAGTGAACTCGACCTTACCTAATCCCCGCTTTGAAACTGCCACTTCGACAAGCTCCGTCTTTACAGCTGTTTTCATGCAGCCAGGGCATATGGATGGAAATTGCACGCCGCCTTCACTCACCGAGAGCGTAATGGCGCCTTGCTGGTTCATCCATTGAGCCGATTGAATACAATAGGCATTGATGTCCAGATTGACCTTAACTTTAGCCTGCGGTATAAAAAAAGATGGTGGACGAGCTACTCCAACTTGAACCGGTGTTGTCATGACGGTGCCCCGGTATATGCCGGATAAATCTACGGGAACCAGCGATGGCATCAATTTTCTCTGTTCCAAATCAATCCCCTCCTGTCTTGAAGGTCGTTACAATTGAAAACATTACTTTACAGTCTTCAGATGTGATGGATACTTGGGCCAAAACGCATATTGGATTTTTCTTGAAGACGCTTTTAGCTGCTTCTTCAATTGACCTCGTGCCATTGTGTAAACGTCGATATCCGAAATCTTCGTTTTATACCTTTTTCTAACTAAAATGGTAATTACAACAACCACAACAAAGAGCCACACACCACCTAAAACATTTAGCAAAATTTCGTCTGCCTCAACAATCGCCCCAAAAATCGCAATGACGATAAGTACATATAGTGGAGTCAAAAGCAAATTCCGCCGTTTTCGTTTAATAATACAATCTAAACAAATTGAAATATCTCTGTCTCTTGGTTTTCTGTATGTTGTCGTCGTGGTGGTTTGGGAAGTAAGCAGCGTATCGTGCATTGAAGATTTCACATTAATAATTTCAGCATAGTATACTTTTGCTGTCTTACACTGGGTGTTGTTTCCACACTTTGAGCAAAGCATAAGCCGGCCCTCCTGATTATTTAGCTATCAAAGAACAGCCATGCAAAGAGTTGCGTTTCATTTCTGATTTTTTTGCCATAACAAGAAAATCGGCAGTCATAACACAACTGTTATGATCACCGATATTTTGGGGGTGCTTATATTTCATAGAAGATACAATATGTTCTGTCATGCAAACTGAGAAAAGAGGAAACCGTTCTAAATCCCAAAAATAATGAAAGATTCTATCAACTTCTATGTCCCGTATTCTGTGACAGCGCCCGTGAGATGGAAAATCTCCGAACCATAACCACAACTTATAGCCTGCTCTGCAGCCTTGGCCATAACCCTCCCGAATGAGTGAAATTATCTTTGTCTTTGTAAAATTAAATCTTTTTTCCATACAGCACCTACTTACACTTTTTAGCGCAGTATATATTCATTTTACCGCTCTAACTTGAGATATTCAATACTTCTCAATCGTATTTAAATATTACAAGCTAATTTGTATATCATCATATCTTACTAAACTAACCGCTATCATTTATCTTACTTCCAGCCGTAAAACCTCATCCCCCATATATCATGCTTTCATTCATTAATAGCCTCGATACCGAGTCGTTTGAGCTCCTCAAGGTGATCACGCATTTGCTTAAGCACCTCCGGGGAGTGTCCCTCCCAATCCAGGACTTCACCCACCACCCGAAGAGGCTGACGGGTGCGATAGGATCGGGTCGGGTTACCCGGGAACTTTTTGTCTGTCAGATTGGGGTCATTCTCGAACATTCCAGTGGGCTCCACTTGGTAAATCCGACCGGGTCCATCACCCCCCGCAAGTTCCGCTCCCCACTTAGCCGCATCGAGAGTCGCAGTCAGATAGACAAAATTGGCCTTCTTCCGCCCGCCATAGTTTGAGTTAAAATCAGGCTCCAACAAATCCCCTATCTTCAAATCAGCTTTTGTGCCATGGTAAAAGGGACCTGCATCCTGAGGTCCGTCGACCGGCAATATATTGGATTCTTCATCTTTATTCATTCTCAATCAAAGCTCCTTTTCCGTTCATGCTTAACCCTCTTGCTTCCATTCGTTGTTTTGATCATCCCTTACCAGATTAGGATTTTTTACCGAATAGGCCAAATGATCCCGCTCTTTCTCATAATATCGATACTTTTTTGAAAAGGTTCCGCTTACCGTCATGCCGTTCCTCTGAGCAACTTTCCTAGAAGCAGCGTTCGTCTCTTTGATGAGCGAAAATACTTCCTCTGCCCCAAGAACGTTGAATGCATAATTCTTGCAGGCGGCTGCGGCTTCAATGGCGTAACCCTGATGCCAGTACGCCTTTTGAAAAAGATATCCGATTTCAAGCACATCCGTGCCGCCGTATTCCTGCAGGGAAAGGCCGCACTGACCGATCATTTCTCCTGACTCCCTGAGGATGACAGCCCACAAACCAAATCCTTGATCCCGGTAGCGTTCCAGCTGCCTATCGAGCCAGAGCTGTACCTCCTCGTCGCTGAATGTCTTCTCATACGCTGTCATTACAGCTTCGTCCTGCAGTATCAGGCTAAGAGCGTGGAAGTCGGACGGCTCCATTTCACGCAAAAAGAGTCTTTCGGTAGAAATCAGCATGGCATTCTCCTCCGGCTTATACCGTCTCAAAATATAAAAAAACCGCAAAAAACTTGACGTCTGCAACGTACTTCAACATGCATTTTGCCATTCCTATTCGAGTATAGCGTAAATGCAATCGTCATACCAATGATTGTCCATTCGAAAGCTCTTGATAAAATGAGCTTCTTTCCTAAATCCGAATTTTTTGAGAAGCTTGATTGACTGTATTCATTACTATAAGACAGAACAAAAACTCGTACCATCCTTTATGGCATAATGGATGGTACGAGTTTTTCCAATATCACCTACACTGTGGTACTGCTAATTACAGCGAATATAGGAATAAGTCTCAGGCAGCCGGCACTGCAGGCAGCGCTTCAGCCGGTACAGTCGGCATTGTTTCAACCGGCACATCGACGATTGGGGCAGGTGGCGGCGGCGGAACGGCTACAATTCCTGTAAGTGGATCCACCGCATAGATTGCACCGGTAACCGGATCCATGCAGCCAATTCTAATTTTCGCTGTCATCGCGCGGTATGAGCTTGAAGACACCATTTCGCGTCTAACCTCAATATCATCTTTATAATATATCTTAAAACACTGGGCTTCGATTTTGTTATAAGCCGCCCGGTCTTCAGTATTTTTTCCAACAGGCGAAAGCGGATCGGCAATATATTCTGTTGGTCCGGGGGGCGTTGATGACACAACAACACCTTCAATCCGTATCGTCATTCCATCATCGACCGGTCGTCCGAAAATCTGAACGGTCACTTCAAGATCATCGTAATATGCATGTATCGCGACCGGGTACTCTGTGTTATTTGTGAATTTAAAATTCTGGCCGTCCCAGGTAACGGTGGCATCCGTTCCAATATCGACATAGGTGCTCGGCCAGGTATGCGGATATCGCTCATCGACTTGCAGGTCGGCCTTCATAACACTATGGAAAAGAGTTCCGCTGACCTGACAAATTCCTCCGCCAAGTTCCAGACCCGGAAGGCCGTTGATAATCGCTCCAGCTTCCATATAACCCTTCTCAGCAGTGCGTTTTCCAACATATTCATTGTAATTGAATGATTCACCGGGCTGTAGGAGCAGCCCGTCTATTGTCTTGCAGACAAGATTAATATTCGTATTTCGATTAGCCTTATTAGTCGTCTGTGTTGTTGTCGAAGATACACGACCCAGATTTTCGGCAAGGTCATCGGCGGTTACCGTTGGCGGAGCAGCGGTTACCACAACCCGAATAGTCTTCATGTATTCCTTCGCATCAAAAGCTGTCTTCACATCTTCAATAACTGCATTAATATCAAGGGTGCGGCCGGCAGAGGAGTCAGAAAAAACAAACTGCAATGACTCTTTGTCAAAAGATATTGCCTTGGCATCAACAGGTACTATCTCAAGAGGATCCAATAGTCTGTGAACCGCGTCCTCAATACTTACGGCATCCGCCGTATATTCAGTACGATAGTTTTTTGTAGTTTTTGCAAGCTGCACCAGCTCTTCATATCTTGCGACAACAGCCTCCGGCACCACCGGCATTTCACTTGATCGATTATAGTTGTAGGCTTCATCCATGACGGCGGTCAGATTGGATGATATCTTTATGGACGACGTATCCAATGGATATTCTATACCGTCGACATTCATTAAATAAGTCACATTCGGGGCATCCAGTGTCGGATCACCAGTAAAAACGGCAGCCGCTTCTTCCTTCGTTTTTCCGGAAACATCGACTCCATTGATTATAATTCCAGGATAAAAAGCAGGTGCATCGAGTTCCTGGTTCATCTGTGCAATTGTCATCTTCTTCACAATTCCACTTGTATCGGTAACCGGATATGTCTTTTCCTTTATTGCAAACAGATACGTTGTAGCGCCTGTCGCTGCCAGGACGAATAGCGCGATTGCAGTGATGAGGATCGCTTTACGTTTCTTTCTTTTATATGCACCAGATTTCTTCATATTCGAAAATCCCTCCAACCACCAGGAATCCCTCTGTCCATTGCCTCAGACAGAGATATTACTTTGATAGTATCATTATGATCAGAGGTTGAACAGGCTGGAATTTTTTAAGCCCTAATTGGCTTGATAATGTTCTCTGCTATGTCAAAACCAACAGCATGCGCAGGCTTTAACTGCATGACAGATAACAATTCTCTTCCATTATTGCAACAGAATTGAGCAATCGTCTTGCCTTTCATATATTCCACTTATCTGTTCTCTCCGCATCATGTATCGAGATTCGTGTCAATCCAAGCTTCAAAAGAATCCAAGATGGACCGAAAGAATTCGCGTGTCTTGTCGTCAAGCAGATTCCCTTCATTAATACCAACGAATTCTTTTGTATAAATAGCCAACACTAAATCCAAGCAAGAGGAATCTTGCTGCATTAAACAATACGCCAATAAGAAAATAATACAAGAGCGCGCCCGGCTTGTGTAAAATCATGGGGACATCAATAAGGATTATGGCAATGACCAGGGCGACGGAACTTACTATCACGGCTTTTAGAATAGGTCCCTTCGCTGGAATTTTTCCATAAAAACGAAGCAATGAAAAGCTGACACCGCATCCGATCATCATCCCCATAAGCAAAGAACCAAACCAAACCGTTTCGACACTCCAATTGGAAAAGGCAGCTCTATACTCTGCTGCGATGGGAAGCAGGGAAGTTACTATTGACGTTACCCAAAATACTGCACCTCCCCCTATCGTTAGTTTGAATAGCGTCGGGTCGAACACGAATGATTTCTGCCGCTTACTTTGATCTGCAGCTTGTTTGTCCATATTGATCACCTTCATTCATTCGACTTCGGCCGAGACGGAAGCGGTTCCTTCACACCCTTGATCAACAGCCATAAGCTCAGCGAGAATTCAGCAATAAAGCCAATCGCGAGTCCCGGATAAGTAATGATGTCATAGCCGGGAAGAAGAAAAAACTGGAAAAACCAGATCAGGCAGCCGGCACAGTCAGCCATAAGAAGTATTCCAAGCCATTTAGGCAGGAATCCGGACTTGTACACCAGTAGCCCAAGCGGCAACAGCCATGTGCCGTAAAAAATCTGGGCTATGTTAAAGCCGCTTTTATGAAGATTGAGAAACAGCAGATTCAAGGCATCGTAAAATGCGTTTTTTGCCCCGATTCTTGCTCATTTTTTGCTTAAGCAATTAATTATATTAGTTTTAAAAGTCCTGTGCGCCATAGAAAAAGCGGTGTATGATAACGGCCTTGGCCGCTTCATCAGCCTTATAAACCAGCACATAGTTTTTGATGATCGCTTTGTGATAGCCTATTTTTTCCAAACAAGCGTCATGGCGCCGTTCATATATAAGCGGATTGCTTTTCAAATATCCGTAGCATTTTTCCACCTCATTAAGGAAATTGGCAGCTGCAGTTGGGTTTGCAAGTTGAACAGCAATGTACGAGACAATATTATCCAAATCATTATGAGCAAGTTCTGAAACAATTAGCCTATAAATTGTATTTCCCTCTTATGCTTTTCAAAGAATCGCCTCCGTCCAGCACCTTTCCTTCCGCTACCTGCGCCTCAGCTGCAACCAATTTGTTATATATATCAAGCATAAACATTTTTTCTTCATAAACTTTTACGCTCATAATAACCATAGCGCCATAGCCGTTTTTTGTAATATATATAGGCTCGGTTGCCTCTTTGCACATCTGAGAGATCTTGCTTGTGTTTTTCAAATCTCGAATCGGAATGATTCGCGGCATAACCATCAACACCTTTCTATGGTATTATTATGTCATAATTATGTCTCGATTGTCAACGCGCAGCCCATACCTGTGACGGCATAACAATCTCATCCGGACTGGCAAAATGAGGAGCATACTTTTCCGCCCCGGTTGGTTCAGGAATTGGATTCACATTTTGTAAAGCAATATCAATCCATCCTTTTTTGCGTCTTGTATCATTTCATACGCCTCTTTCAGGGTTTGCCCCTGACTGACACAGCCGGGAAGCTCCGGAATTTCGATGGCGCAACCCTAAGAAAAAACCCTTACAACCATAGTAAGGGTTACAAATATGTAGTATGGGGGAAAGTTTAAATCCGCACAGTCTCTTATACATCCCTCATGGCGCAAACTTCGCTGTCAGTTTGTTAAGTTCCGACTCTTTAATGACTCGCATGAATTGGTACGCCTTATCCGGATCCCTGTTTCCAAACTCATCCGCTACACCAGTCAAAACATCTACCGCATACGGGTCAGCCTTCTGCACATCGCTTAACTCGTCATTTTTTATAGCAAGAATCAAACTGTAAGCTTCATCAGCCGTTAAATCTACTTTGGCGGTTAATTTACCTAAAACGTTTTGGATCATTTTCTCCCACTCCTTAATTTATTTTTCTTAACTTATTTTTTTAAAACAAAAAACCCAGAGCCTTAGCCGGCCCTGGTTAATACGCATACGAACAAGCTCCGCTAGAGCTAAACTCTACTTGACTCTTCTCATCTGAACTAACTATTCAATTATTTTTTAATTATATGTACTGCTGAAAATCCTTGTCGAACATTTTCCATTATGTACAAAGTGTCAGGAATTGATTTTTGCGAGAATAGTTCTGGTCGCAGCGCAGATATCCGCAACATTGGTCTGATAAAAGAAATGGGTTCCGTCAATAATTATAGACTCAGCGTTTGACCCCAGCCTGCGCAAGTGCTTGGTTTGATAATCGGCGCCTGCTTTTTTCACTGTTTGGGAAGATATGAGTTTCAATACCGGTATTTCCTGAGGAAAAGCGATAGCGCTTACCTCGTTGATATTGTCAATCGTCTGCAGGGATTGATCGATAATTGTATCGTTAAGAACATGATTGGTAAATAATCTATAGTCGCTGATTTCTTTGGCAGTGTATCCGTTTGCAGCTTTTTGAGCGGGAGGCGCCAGGCTGTTGGCCAGGCGTGTCACCCCGCAGGCTTGCTGCCACTTCCCTAGTTCATATAAGAATTGGGGCGGATTCTTTGCTTCAGTTTTTACTGTCGATGTTGTGTCCAGCATAATAATCGCCGACACTTCATCCGGATATTTGGCGGCATAATATTCGCTGTAAATACCTGACGCGGAATGAGGCATTAAGACATAAGGAGCCTTAAAACCGGCCAAAGACAAGGCAGTTCTGATTTCTTACGTATAGTTTTCATTGGTGCGAGGGGTATCTGTCCGGTCGCTGAACCCGATACCGAAATATTCAACACAAACAACCGTATATTCTTTAGACAGCTCCCGCATCAGCGGGCCAAAGTCCGCACTGGGCAAGGACACGCCGAAACCCGGCAGCAGCACAATGGTTTTCCCGCCATCGCCCAGAGCATACACATGCATCTTTTACCCGTTTACTTCTACGATCTGCCCGTAGGGCGGAACAGTTCCAAGCTCATGAGAGAAAAATATTTTGTTGATTGCCAAGCCGATTATATTCAAACATACAATGATTCCTATGATAACCGCTAAGACGGTTATCACCTTTTTCCCTCTTTTCGTTTTAATTTTTACCACCTTTATCGCACTCCTTCCCCGTTTGCAGTTATTATTATTTTTCCAGCAGCGCTTAAACCGAGTAAAATGAGGTATAAAACGGTATGCGAAAGAGTAAATAGAGTAAACCAGGTTGTATCTTCCAACTGCTTTATGATCGGTATCCGGAACAGCGGCTGTGAAATAATAAAAACAATTGCCCCTACAAGGAAAGCTTGCCAGCTTGCCTTGAATTTTTTGACCATCACAGCTGCGATGGCCGCAGGACCCAGAATACAAACCAAAGCACTTATACAGATAAAAAGCTGGGTATAATCCAGTCCCATTATTTTATTTTTCCCTCCTCTCCGTTTTCCCGGATGATTAAGCCACTAACTTCACTGCTATTTGAGCATATTGATGGCAATGCTTTCCACTACAGCGCCTGTCAGCATGAAAACACTCCCGTCACGAAAACAATTCTTTCGGGCCTATGGTGTTATAGCTGCTCATCATCTCTTCGATATTTTTCCCCAGTTTCAACAAGCCTTTGTAAACGCCCCCGGTTAATTCGGCATCGAATCCGCTGAAAATTTGCTCCAGGAATTCTAATTCCCTATGGTTTCTTTTTTGAAAATACTCCAGACATTTTGGAGTTAAGGCAATACGCAACGCCCGCGCATCTTTTTTATCTTTGACTATTGTGACATATCCTCTTTCTTGCAGAGTGTCTGCAATTCGTTTGGCATTTTGACGGGTTGAGACAGTCAAAAAAAGCCGTTATACTGATTAGTCTGGAGCTTTGGAGCCCGCTTTGTCAGGAAACCGCCTTCTTCATCGCCCGCACATATTCCGCCACATGAGGGACGCAGCCCTTTCCATACTGCTCCACAATTTTTACTATCGCGCTGCCCACAATCACGCCGTCAGACAGACCGGCCATCTTCGCCGCCTGTTCGGGTGAGGAAATGCCAAAACCGACAGCGCAGGGAATATCCCTGACCTCTTTGACCAGTTTAATCATTTCGCCTACATCGGCGCTGATCTCCTTGCGTACTCCGGTAACACCCATTGAGGATACGCAGTAAACAAATCCCTGGGCCTCCCCGGCAATCATCCGAATGCGGTCGCGGGAGGTCGGCGCGATCAATGAAATCAAGTCAATGCCAAATTCGGAGCAATAGGGCAGAAGCTCTCCTTTCTCCTCAAACGACAGGTCGGGGACAATTATCGCGTCAATGCCGGTCTCCTGGCAGTTTTTCATGAACCGGGCGGCGCCGTATGTAAAAACCGGATTCACATAGGTCATGAACGCCAATGGAACACTGCATACCTTGCGGATACGCTGCACCATATCAAAGATTTTGTCGGTGGTTGCGCCGCCTGCCAGCGCACGCTCATCGGCGCGCTGAATGACGACTCCTTCCGCGACCGGATCGGAAAACGGAATGCCCAGCTCGATCAGGTCCGCTCCTTCCTCCGCCATCATAATAACCAGCTGTTCAGTTATCTCCAGCGACGGGTCGCCCGCCGTAATAAACGGAATAAACGCCTTGCCGTTGGCAAACGCCTGCTGTACCCTAGTCATAGATCTGTCCCCCCCTGTACCGCGCTATCGCAGCAACATCCTTATCGCCCCTGCCGGAAAGATTAATGACCATGATTTTGTTCCTGCCCATAGCAGGAGCAATTTTTCTGGCGTAGGCAACCGCGTGCGCGCTTTCGACTGCGGGAATAATTCCCTCCACACGCGAAAGGTATTCAAACGCTTCCACCGCCTCGTCATCAGTAACCGGCACATATTCCGCCCTGCCTGTATCATGCAGGTAGGCATGCTCAGGACCTATACCCGGATAGTCAAGCCCGGCTGAAATAGAATAAACCGGCGCAATCTGGCCATATTGATCCTGACAAAAATAAGACTTCATCCCGTGGAAAATGCCTATCGATCCGGTCGCCATTGTGGCGGCGTTTTTATCTGTGTCGATGCCGTGTCCCGCCGCCTCGCAGCCAATCAGGCGGACACCGGAATCCCCGATAAAATCATAAAAAAGCCCAATCGCATTGCTGCCGCCGCCGACACAGGCGATCAGCGCATCAGGCAGCCTGCCCTCTTTTTGCAGCATCTGCTGTTTAACTTCGCGGCCAATCACGCTTTGAAAATCGCGGACGATAGTCGGAAAGGGATGCGGTCCCATTACCGATCCAAGTACATAGTGGGTATCCTCAACCCGCGCCGTCCATTCGCGCATTGTTTCGTTCACCGCGTCTTTCAGCGTCTGAGTGCCGCTGGTAACCGAATGCACCTTTGCGCCTAGCAGTTCCATGCGGTAAACATTAAGCGCCTGGCGGTCGGTGTCTTCCTTGCCCATGTATATTTCACATTTTAGGCCCATCAGCGCAGCGGCGGTTGCCGTGGCGACACCATGCTGTCCGGCGCCTGTCTCAGCAATTACCCGAGACTTGCCCATCCGCCTGGTCAGAAGCGCCTGTCCAAGAACGTTGTTGATCTTGTGTGAGCCGGTGTGATTAAGATCTTCCCGCTTGAGATAAATCTTGGCACCGCCCAGGTCCCTGGTCATTTTTTCCGCATAATAAAGCAGCGAAGGCCGCCCCGCATAATTTTTGAGCAAATCCTCCAATTCCTCTTTAAAGTCAGGAAGGTCCTTAAAGTGGTTATATGCCTCTTCCAGCTCGATTACCGCATTCATCAGAGTCTCGGGAATATACTGCCCCCCATGGATTCCAAACCGTCCTTTTGACATATCCAACTCTCCCTCTTTGTCCTGGCCTACTCCCAGTCCTTCCACACATCAGGCTGATAGCCGACTGTAGCCTGCCTGCCGTTCCGGACAATCGGAGTTTTAAAAAGCCTGGGGTTTTCCAAAAGTATTCTCTCCCTCATGCCGGCGCTGCTGATAAATTGAAGATTGAGCTTCTTATATTCGGCTGTTTCCTGATTAAACAAGTTATTCAGGCCGACCGCAGACTTCACACTGGCGAACTCACCTTTACTCAACCCGAATTTATAAAGGTCAATCCACTGAAATTTAATATTTCTCTCTTTAAAATACCTCTCCGCCTTCTTTGTGTCAAAACATTTTACCGCGCCAAATATTTGAATGTTCATCAGCGTTCTCCTTCAGCAATGATCCGCTTGACCCTTCCCACCAAACCGCCGATAAGCCTGACTTTTATGCCGTGGGGATGAAAAGCCGACCTGGTGAGGATGGTTTTAACTACCCCTTCGGTTGTTTTTCCGGTTCGCTGATCTTGTTTTTGTACAATCAAAACGCGTGCTCCCGGTTTGATATTCACACGTTCTTTCCCGTCCATGATGCTCTCCTTAAGCCAGCTTCACACCTGTATTTCACAATCCATATATCTATAAGTAAATGGCTGTCCCTCATAAAGTTGCTATGACTGATTTCTATAACGAAACGCCAATAACTTGGTCCGTCCCTTCTTCACACACACTAATTGGGAAAACTCATCTTACTTGACAGGATAACCGATACCGCGGGCTAGTTGATAATTAATATATTGATTAAGGCTGACTTTCTCTTCTTTGGCTTTAGCGACAAGAATGCGGTGGAGGGATTTAGGCATACGGATGTTAAACTTACCAGAGTATTCTTCCGTCCTGGCCGGTTCAGGAATTTGATTTCCATTTTGCAAAGCCATATCAATCCAACTTTTTTTTGCGTCTTGTATCATTTCGTACGCTTCTTCCAAGGTTTGCCCCTGACTGACGCAGCCGGGAAGCTCCGGAATTTCAATGGCATACCCGCCTTCTACGGCGGGGTAAAGAACTATCCTGTAAGGAAGCCCAAGATAATATTCAAGGTTTTTTTTAGTCATCTTCGCCCATCTCTTTAAGGAGTTTTATCATAGCCAACATATTTCAACCTTATCCCCCACCCGCAACCTGTATAATAGTACCGTATATAGTGGCATATGTCAATGGGTTCTAGCCAGGCTTAAACAAAGCAAACAAGCGATTCGCTGGATATTCTCAGCTAACCGATTGCATTTTGCAATACAATCAGGCATAATAGTAACAGAATAGGAGGTGTTCATTATGGCAAGAACATCAAATATATTTGCCCGTGTCGAGCCGGAAGTCAAAGAACAGGCGGAGCTTGTTTTAGAGCAACTCGGTATCCCGATGTCAAATGCAATCGGGCTTTTTCTCAGACAGGTTGTGCTTCAACGAGGTATTCCATTTGAATTGAAGCTCCCGCATAGTAAACCGCTGTCAGTGAGTAAACTTACCGAGGAGCAATTCAATGCTGAGATCGAGAAAGGTCTGGCTGATCTAACTGCCGGAAGAGTCGTTTCTGCGGAAAACGTCGCCGAAAGAATGCGCCGGGATTATAAAATATGAGCGAATGGACTGTTGTTTACACCGAGCAAGCTGAGCGTGACTTGCGCAGCATATTTGAGTATATCGCATTCTCCCTGCTTGAGCCGGAAATTGCAAAGAATCAATCACGGCGGATCATGGACATGGTCGAAAAGCTAAATGAAACGCCGCTGCGGTATCATCTTTATGAAAAAGATCCGTGGCACAGCAAAGGCTTGCGGGTTTTGCCAATAGACAATTATTTAGTATTTTATTTGCCTGTGGAAGCAAAAATAACAGTCGTAGTTATCCGCATTATATATGGTGGACGTGATATTGAAGAACAACTGCAACAAACGCAAGCGGGCGGGTAAATGCCTTGAAATCAGGTATATACACCCCTTAACACAATACTGGCCATACTTAGAAACATAGCCTGGAAAAAAGATCTTTAAATCAAACCCTAACCCACTTGTCTACATGCGTAAAATACATGTTTCTGCCGCAGTAAAGTCATATCATCATCCAGGCCAAAGATTCGCCGCCGCGCCAGTGCTCTGCGTAGGAGTGACTGCAGACTATCCCACCCTTTTTGTGGAGCGTTGGCGGGCAGCAGCTTTTCAGAGCCCGGTTGAGCAGTTTATTCAACTCCAATCGTACAGCCTTCAAGTCAGGTACCGGGTAATCATTCCTGTCTGCCTCCACCTCAGGATAGTCAGACAAAACCCTGTAAAACTCTTTCAGATCCTGGGTATTGACGTCGATTTTCAATAAATCTTCCAGCGCCTGCGGGTTCTTCACCTGCACCCTGGTTAAATACTCTTCCCAGGCCCGCTCGCTCAACAGCTTATCTTCAAGCTCCTCTATTTCCACAAAGTCCGGTTCCAACCCCGCCTCAACCGGGCGCTCTCTCAATAAAGCCGCACAAAATGAGTGGATAGTTCCTAAAAAGCAGCGGTCCAAATTATTCAGCGCATGGTTTAACCTCGCCTTTTTATCCTGGCTGGTTTCACTGGCTAAAGACTTCTCGAGGGCCAGCTGGAACCTGCCCTTTAGCTCAGCGGCGGCCTTCCTGGTAAAAGTCACAGCAGCAATTCTATCGACGGTGCATTTATTTTCTTTAACCAGAGCCACCATCCGCTCAACAAGGCTGTGCGTTTTTCCGGACCCGGCGCCTGCCTCCACCAGCAGGCAGATATCAAGATCCTCCACAATAGCCCGGCGTGAAACATCGTCTTGTAAAACCTGCTTATTCATAGTCCTTCAGCCTCCTCCAGGGTTCCAGGAAGGAGCTGTCGCCGAACTCAGCCAGCAGCTTTTTAACCCGATCTACAGCATTGACCCCACCGCACACACCGGTGTAATCACAGATGCCGCATTTTTCCCCGTGGTCAGCAGCGATAAAAATGCCTCCCGCCAGGAGATCAAAAAGGTGGTTTAAAAGTTCTGATAACTCATGGCGGCTGGTTTGTAGGCGGGCTATTTTCAAACCCTCGCCCCGCTCCGTGGGAAAATAGTATCCGGAGATCTCCACCCGGGGAGATAACTTTGGCAAAAGCCCCTCTAATATTTGCCCGGCTGCAACAGCATACAGGGCGTGTTGGATCTGTCGACCGCCGCAAAAGTACAGTTGATCAAGTCCGTGTAATCTAAAGAGGTATCCTTTTTTATAAGGCGATACGACTGGAGCAGTATATTTGAAGGAAAGACAGACCTGTTTTGTATAACATCAAAAGAAGGAAAGATCATAGTAAACCGCCCCCGCCTGGAGGCAAGGGCCAGCGCTATCATATATTGATTCTCAACCGGCCTGTCCGTGCCCAGGGTCAACCAGGCATCAATCCGCCTGCGTTCACTGTCCAGCAGAACAGGGTCCTGGCGTCCGCTGCCCGGAAAAATATCAGCGCCCAGTCCGGCAATGAAGGTGTTGGGACGGCAGGACCAGATTAAATTCTCATAATTAACAATGTGCAGGTGACCGGGTTGGGGACCAGACGCACCAACCCGGAAAACGTCAAGGATGTTTTCCACCCGCTCCAAAGCTTCTTCGATTTCCAGGTTAAATGATATATACCGCCCGGTATCGGCCAGGTTGTTGATTAATCCTTGCAGCGCTGCGGCATCAAAATTGCTTTGAGTATTAGTTATCTTTGACAGAATGCATGAAAGACCGGCGGCAAGCTCTCTGAAACTGATTTTTCCCTCATCATCCGGAACCGGCAGGTTTGAGATGAACCCGCTTATCACATCGTATATCCCTTCAGCCAGATCGCTTAAGCGCAGATACCGCTCGCGCCTGCTGTCCGAATAATCTTCTTCTGATAATTCTTCCGCAGCTCTTTCTTTAAAAGTACCGGCCATTCGTTCCAGCAGGATATAACGGTCCCTCCCCCAGCCGATGCCGGAAACGCTCAACATCCGCGCAGTTGCAGCCGGCGCAAGGATTTCACTTTCCTCTCGATCACGCTGCAGCGCTACATCACCGCTTAAAACCAGGGCTTTTAACGCACTGACGGAGTAATCAGACCTGATCCATTCAACCAGACCCTTGAGAACCCTGCCGGGGCCGGTAAGCGTACCAGGAATTCCCTCCCCGTAGGTCATATTTAATCCCAGGCGCCTGGCCAGTGAATAAAAAACAGGTATATACCCGCTGCTTGTGTAGGCAACCGCTGCACTGTCTAAAGATATCCCTTCCTTTGTAATCCGTCTGAAAATTTCCCTGACCTCATTCATCAGCCCATAGGCATGAAAGACGCTCAAAGAACCGTCGCCAACCGGCTCTGGCGATTGGTCAACCTGATACAGCCGGGGCAGACGGTCCACTTCGGTATGTGCAACAGCAACGTCTTCCGGCATAGACGCCTGTGGCGCCATTCCCGGTCTAGATATCCCATAAACCGGGTCTGTATTTAAAATTTCAAGCCTTCCTGTAGTAATCGATTCAATTAATCTTTGTTCCAGTCGACTGATCAGAATGAAAGAAGGCAATATGTAAATGGTGTCAGTATCCATAGGAGTTTTTTAGTGTGCAATTCCAGCGCAAATGAGAGCAAACCAGGCGCATCAATATATTTACGATCCGTGAGACAGCGCTCATATGCCTTTAATAGCGCAGCCAAGTCTTGTCCTTTGCCTTTGCTGATAAAATTGTCTATGTCAAGAGTATCGCTGGTAATCCCGCAATATCTTAGTTCATATATCGAAGAAGCTATAGCCCTGACCAGCTCTGGGGAATAGCTTTCCCTTGCGAAATAGAGAAGGGCTTTTTGCTCTTCCAGGTTGTGATAAATCTCTTCAACTACGGCCGTTGTCAACAAGCCGGTCAAATTAGTAATACCTTTTTTAGCCAGATCATCACCGGCTATCTGGTGTGCAAGCCCGGTTGTGGTTTCGGGGCGCAAGTTTACCCAGCCTGCGCTACTCCTGGCCAGTGCTTCACAAAGCTCATGCCCTTGGCTGTACCCCGGCGCAATCAGTATTTTCTCCTGCAGCGGATATCTTTCACATATTTCTTTTAGCGAAGAAAGAAGATAGTTAATGTAAATCACTCCAAATAAAATAGTAAATGTAAATCTGTGTTTTCATAACAGGAATTCTACCAGCAATTGGCTTTTTCTCTTAAATCACTGCAAAAATAAGAAATTACTGCAAATTATAATATAAAAACTCCTGGCTTTTTATAGATTAAAAACCTGGTCGGTGACAATAGACTGTCGAAAAAAGTTGATTAAAAAATCTTTTTAAGGAAGCTCTATAGATCAGTGTAAACGCACAATCCAATGATCGAGTTCGAAAGGTTTTGGAAATCTATTTTCGGTCAGCACACGAAATAAAAGTGTAATAAGTATAAAGACATTCCTATCTGGTATTCAGTATCAATAATAACATTGCATTATGTATCTAAAATGTATTATCATGGTTGAACAAGGGATAATAAAAATGGAGGTGTTCAGCCATGCCATTTCCAAAAACAAGAAGCGCATTGCATCTCTCAAATATAGAGATTTCTGAACTGAAGGCAATATCTAAATCAAGAACCAGAAATAATTCTGAAGTGCAGCGGGCACGTATTCTGTTAGCTTATTATCGCAATACACCAATTGCCGTAATTGCAAGAAACGAAAAAGTAAGCCGCCCCACTGTTGAGCGGTGTGTCGACAAAGCGCTTTCCGCCGGATACAAAACCGCGTTAATTGATATTAAACGTTCCGGCAGACCTCCAATTATTATTGCAGACGCAAAAGCATGGGTAGTTAAGTTAGCCTGCAATAGACCTGTTGATTATGGTTATGCCGCTGAACGCTGGACACTTAGCCAACTTGCCGCTCATGTACGAAAAAACTGTGAGATAGAAGGATTCCGTTGTCTTAGAAAAGTTAACAAGACTGCCATTAAACGAATTCTTGATGAGCAACCAGTTCAACCCCATAAAACAAAATACTATCTGGTTCGCAAAGATCCGGAGTTCGATGCCAAAATGGCCCAAGTGCTTGTGGTTTACCAAGAAGTAAATCAATTCAATGATGATGTCAATTTATATTCTAAGCATAAAAAGGCAACTGTCAGTTATGATGAAAAACCGGGAATCCAGGCAATCGCTGGGATAGCCAAAGATCTTCCGCCCGAACCAGGCAAACATAAGAGTTGGGGTAGAGATTATGAGTACCGTAGACTCGGCACATTATTCCTGCTGGCTGGAATAGATCTACATGATGGTTTCATTCTATCTATAATACGCGAGTGTCACAGGAGTTTAGAATTTACTGAATTTCTGCAAGTCCTACACGAACACTATGACCTGGCCTGGCAAATACGGGTTATTCTTGATAATCATTCTGCTCATGTATCAAAGGAAACCATGCAATGGCTGAAGCAATATCCCAACAGGTTCGAGTTTGTATTTACTCCAAAACATGGCCCATGGCTCAATATGATTGAAATGTTTTTTAGTAAAATGACGCGCTCTTTTCTTCGGTCTTTGCGAGTCAGTACAAAAGAAGAGTTAAAGCTGCGTATTAACCAATATATGGATGAAGTCAACGCTGACCCAGTTGTTTTTAAATGGAAATATCGACTGGACGAATTAACAGTATAATTAGTTATGTAACGTTATTTATGATACTGTATACTAGATATTCAAAAACAACGTCTTTGGCTTTCTCGCCCCCACAGTTTTAATGACCCCTTCGATTGCAATGTCGGCTATGATATTGAAGAATATGAAAGACGGTATCTAATTCAATACATTAAAAATAATATCAGCGCTGACCAAGGAAAGGAAAATGAAAATTTTACAGTCGAAGAACTGAATAGAATTCAACGATCAAAAACATATATGCATCACCTTGAATCTTTTTACCACGGAACCGAAGAATATTATGATGTTAAAAGGAAAATCCTCGAAGGAAAAAGCGAGGACATTAATCGTAAAATTAGAGAGATAATTTCGAAGTCAAAAGAAGATATTGAAAATAAAATAGTAAAAATAAGACGTGCTAATATTCGGGTTGCTTGCTTTTCTGCACTTACCAAAGATGAAAAATTTAAGAAAAACATTGCTATGTGGTCTCATTATGCAGATAACCATAAGGGTTTCTGCGTAGAATACGACTTGTCATTTTTAAATGATCCAACATCATTTACAATAGAGGATCACAAATATTACGACGAATCGTATCATCAAATATACTTAGAGGAGAGGTTGAGAGCTGCTATCAAAGCTGGCCTTTTTCCTGTTATTTATACTAGCAGTAGAATGAATATTCCATTCACGAAATTACAAAGTATTAAGATTGATGATGATGGTAATCTCAAGCACAATAACGACATAGATGCCATTCTTTATAAAACATATATTGTAAAATCTTCTAATTGGAGCTATGAAAAAGAATGGCGATTAATTATAGATGGAACAATTTCAAATTATTACGATAACAAGATACCATTTCCATATATTAAGCGAGTTTATTTGGGTTGTAAAATGGATGCACAGACAAAAAGTACAATTATGGATATTGGAAAAGAACTACATTTTGAAGTGGTTCCACTGATAATGAATGAAAATAAGTTCATTTTAGAGGAAGAGAATATTCGATATTTAGAATGGGACCGAGAATGGCACAGAAAATTCAATAATCCTTTTAAATAATATACAGATGCTAACCACAGCTTGGAGAGGGACGCGTAAAAAGCCGCGCGCCCCTCAAGCTAATCATTCTCATGAAAGGAGAATTAAGTGACCATGCCAATCAAACTGTCAGACATCATCCATATTGAAGATCCCACTCAGTGTAAGTTGCACTTGGCGTGCAGGAACGAGGATTGGGTTAGCCCACTTGACGAATATGTGGCTGATTACAAGAACTGTCTTGGCTGGAATGAATGGCGCGGCAATAGAAATGACTGGACCAGAGATTTTGTCTTTTCGTTGATGGAATTCTATCCTCGATCTGACGCTTGGCTATTTGTTGGTATATTCAAAGTCCTTCAGCGCCAAGATGACCATTACGTTCTAGAAGAAGTCGAAGATTACAAAAAGTTCGTAGGGAGGGTAATTCTGTCTTTCCATAGATACCAAGGAATGAGAGAATCCGGTTGTGGACGTAGATGACAAATAAGAAAAAATTAAGCAATCCATTCTCCACCGGCGGTGGCGGTATCCATTTTGAAGCGCATGTCCAAGCGTTATTTGTCGCGCTGATGCTTACCGGCGGGCACGCTCCCTGTCTTCCCTGCTGGCCCATTGCGGGAATCAAACTTCAGGGCAAGATTGACGGCTTTGATACAGACGACCTCGTTGTTTTCGTAGAAAACCCAAACAGTAGGGAACAGCGGAAACTTCTCGGGCAGGTCAAGCATTCTGTTGCCATTACGCAAGGCAGCGCTCTGTTTGGGGAGGTGATGCAGGCCGCCTGGAATGATTTCAATAATCCGAAGGTGTTCACACGAGATAAGGATATTATTGCGCTGATCACAGGCCCGCTCAGCGCTATCGACGCACACAATGTACAATGGCTGCTAAACCAGGCGAGGCACACCAAGAACGTTGATGAGTTTTTCAGAAACGTCCAGCAGGCGAATTTCAGCCCTCCCAAGAGTAGCGAGAAACTGGAGGTCATTCAGCACCACTTGAAGGCAGCAAACGGCGGCAACGATGTTTCAGGGGACGAACTCTATGACTTCCTGAACCACTTTCATTTACTTAGCTACGATCTTGGTAACGAGTTCGGTGTTGTCCTGTCTCTGCTGTATTCCCACATTTCCCAATTCCAGCAGCAGGATCCGCAGTGGGTCTGGTCACGGGTTGTCGATATCGTACAAACATGGAATCAAGATGCCGGTACAATCACGCACGGCAAGCTGCCGGACGACCTTCTGGAAGCATTTAAACAAAAGGCCGTGGCGGAGATGCCCGAGGAGTTCAAGGCGGAACAGAAACCTAAAACCGATTGGACTCAGCACCCAGACGCTACCTACATAGCCTTGGCAGTTCTGATTGGCGCTTGGCAAGACAAAAGTCAATGCGACCTTGAGGCGATAACCCAACTGCTCGGCATCAGTTATGAAGAGTGGCTGAAGAAGGCACGGGAAATATTGCACTGCCCTGATAGCCCGTTGTCTCTTAAAAACGGCATCTGGAAAGTTATTAATCGAGCTGAACTTTGGAACCTGCTGGGATCGCGCATCCTTGATCAGAACCTCGATACATTTAGGTCGCTTGCTGTTTCCGTACTGAAGGAGCCAGATCCCGCTTTTGAACTGCCCGCCAAAGAGCGATACGCGGCAAGCATTCATGGCAAGGTGCTGAAGTGTTCACATGTATTGCGAAAAGGCATCGCCGAGGGTTTGGCCATTCTGGGCAGCCAGCCGGAGTCGTGCGCTAACTGCTCGCAAGGGAAAGCTGAAGCAACCTGCGTATTGGTAATACGTGAACTTTTGACCGATGCTGCCTAGGTTTTGTGGGGCAGTCTGAACGGTTTGCTGCCTACTCTGGCCGAATCCGCCCCGGGTGAATTTCTTGATGCGGTGGAGAAGGCAATGCGTCTGACGCCCTGTCCCTTTGATGAACTTTTTTCCCAGGAAGGCAACGGAATCACCGGCCGCAATTATTTAACCGGCCTGCTCTGGGCATTGGAAGGGCTGGCCTGGGATGAACAATATCTGGTTCGAGTCTGTGTTGCGCTTGGTGAACTTGCCAGCCATGACCCCGGCGGCCAGTGGGCCAATCGTCCATCCAATTCGCTTGCAACCATTTTGCTGCCCTGGCTGCCGCAAACGCTGGCATCTGTTGATAAACGCAAGGTGGCGGTGCGGACGATTCTTAATGAATGGCCGGATATCGCCTGGAATCTGATCATTCAGCTTCTTCCCGGTCAGTACCAAACCTCTTTTGGATCGCACAAACCAAGCTGGCGCAAGACCATCCCCGATGATTGGGGAAAAGGGGTTACGCATCAGGAATACTGGCAGCAGGCATCTTTTTACGCGGAACTTGCGGTGGCTGCGGCAGGCCAAGATACGGATAGGCTTTCCGCATTGATTGACCATTTTGATAACCTGCCTGAACCCGCTTTTGATCAACTTCTCCAAGTTCTTACCTCCAAGCCCATTTCAGAACTTCCCGAAGAACAACGACTTTCGATTTGGGACCATCTCACGAAATTCACAAACAAGCACCGGCGGCACTCCGATGCGAAATGGGCATTGCCCGACGAACTGATTACCCGCATTGAACAAGTTGCCGAACAACTCGCCCCCACAAACCCGTTCAATTTATATCAGCACCTCTTTACTGATCGTGATTTTGATCTCTACGAAGAGAGCGGCGATTGGGAGGAGCAGCGCAAGAAACTCGAAACCCGACGTGAAGCGGCCATTTTGGAAATCTTTCAGCAAGATGGTGCCGAGGGTGTCATCCGATTTGCCGAATCCGTTTCTTCACCCGGTCAGGTCGGGCACGCGCTTGGCGTTATTACCGATTCAGTCATTGAGCGAACCTTTTTGCCTCACTTCCTGGATTCAGCGGACAACAGACGCAAGGCATTAGTGAGCGGTTTTATCTGGCGGCGTTACCACCTCAAAGGCTGGGCGTGGTGTGACGAAATCAATAAATCTGATTGGACGCCAGAGCAAGTAGGACAATTCCTGGCTTGTTTGCCATTTACGAAGGGGGCATGGGATCGCGCTTCTGAATGGTTTCAGGCGCACGAGGGTGAATACTGGACCCGCACCGGCGCGAATGCCTATCAGGCTGATGGCGATTTTGCCATTGCCATTGAGAAACTGATTGAACATGGCAGACCACACGCGGCAATCAACTGCCTGGACAGGATGCGCCATGACAAGCAGCCAATCGATAGTAATCAATGTGTTCGAGCGTTGCTCGCAGCGCTTTCCTCCAGTGAGCCTAGCTACACCATGGACGGGTACCACATCGTCGAACTGATCAAGTTTCTTCAGGCAGAGCCCTCGGTTAACCAGGACGACCTCTTTAGAGTCGAGTGGGCATATGTTCCCTTGCTCGACGGTCATAGAGGTGCCGCGCCCCAACTCCTTGAAAGCAGACTGGCCAATGACCCCGAGTTCTTTTGCGAGGTAATTCGACTGATCTACCGTTCCAAGAAAGAAGATCAGCCGTCGAAAAAACCCACCGAGGAATCAAAGGCAATCGCAACAAATGCTTGGCGGCTACTGCATGAGTGGAAGACACCGCCTGGAACACAAAAAGATGGAACGTTCAGCGAAGAGCGCTTTACTGAATGGCTCCAAAGAGTAAAGGAAGTCTGTACGGAATCCGGCCATCTGGAAGTTGGACTCATCAATATTGGCGAAGTATTGATTCACACCCCACCCGATCCAGACGGCTTATGGATACGCCGCGCTGTCGCTGCTGTACTGAATGACCGTGAAGCTGATGACATGCGCAATGGCTTTAGAACAGGGACATACAACTCACGCGGTGTTCATTGGGTTGATCCAACCGGCAAACCGGAGAGAGAACTGGCTGGGCAGTTTCGAAGTAAAGCCGAGGAAGTAGAGAACGCTGGTTTTCAGCGATTTGCCGTTACCTTGAGAGGTTTGGCGGACGGCTACGACCGAGAGGCTGAACGAATAATTAACGATCACGAAGACCGGGAAGATGGGTAATCTCAATGCCTAACAACCGCATCAACGCGGACTGGCAATTCCGCTGCGCTCC
>DIEQ01000129.1:49611-51572 GCA_002418705.1 Mageeibacillus sp. UBA5770
AGCAGATTGAATGGGCAAAAAACAAGGGACTACGACTAATTGGTAGCGCTGGAGACAGGGGCCGCAAAGTTTATACGACAAAAATCGAAGACAATCTATTTCTACACCTCAATTAGAAATCAAAAAAAGAACTTGAAGGTAGAGATGGGGGTAAGTTGAAAAGCAAGGCAGGACAACCTGCTAAAATTCAAGGAGGCTGAATGTTAGTACGTGTAAATGGAGCTAATAAAGGGACACTAATAAAGGGACACTAATAAAGGGACACCATACTAAATTACTAATAAAGGGACACCATACTAAATTAAAAAACCGCGCCCGCTGGTCAGGCACATCGTTAGCTTGCCGTTCTGTCTGTCTACATCACTTTAAATCTACGGAGGGAATTATGTACAAGAAAATCTCAGAAGACATCAAAGAAGATTACTACCAACAGAATTTTCCAAACGATGGTCAAAGGTTCGTTGACTGGTATTTGCGTAATATCCATCTGCGTTTTTTAGTAATTTTCATCTCCTTATCCAAGGTATAGAGGGCAATAGGCAGTTGGGCTTAATCGACGGCTGCTCAACCTGATATACGTGTATTGGATACCACAAGACTTTAATACGTCGGGAGCTGCCTCGGTCTTGTAGCGTGCATCAGATTAATAAATTCTGGCACATGGGGATGCCGTGGTTTCTCCTTACCGTAGCCGAACTTACCTATTGGCCTCTACACCTTGGTATGATTTTTAATCACTTGCTTTATTAAGAAACTCCTTGGAGATTACTTTTCTGCTTTATTTCTTGGGCTATCGCCCACATGAAACCTAACAACTCCCGTGCAACTGCAACTGCTGCAATTTGTCTTGGCTTACCTCTGCCTATTAGACGACGGAATTTTAAATTAAGCCGGTGTTGAGCTTGCCAAGATATAGCCTTTATTTTTTCTGATTGTCCTTCCTGCCGCTTCTTTAATCCTGTTCCTATTGCTGGCAGACGCCGGTAGTGCCAGGCTGATTCTACTATTACCCATCGGATATGTGCATTACCCGATTTAGTTATTCTCCCTTGATACCGGCTGCCTCCACTGGAGGATTCACTGGGAACCAGTCCAACATAAGACATTAATTGTTTCGGCGAATCAAATCGGCTTAAGTCGCCTGCTTCGGCTACTACGGTAGCAGCGGTAATTATACCGACTCCACGCAAGGCTTGTAACGCTGATATGGCTGGAGCTTGTTCGCTATATTTGACTATTTCAGTAATCTCTTTTTCTAAACGATCTTTCCCGGCTTCAGTTTCCTCCAGGGCATGAATGTATTCTTTAAGTACGATTCCTTGAGCAGCCTGGTCGAAAGCTAAGCTTTTTAACCATTGTATATATTTGACAGTCCAGGACTTAACACCATGAGGCGGTCTTTTATCTAACCGCAAGAGAAATTTACTGATTTGATTACGCTTGCGAAGTGTGTCTTCTTGACTGTCTTCACGAGCCCGTATTAGATCACGCAGAGCTTCCTGCTTTGCATCCGGTACCCAGACGGGAGTTAACTCATTGCTACGTAATAGTTGTGCTAATTTCTTGGCATCACGCCGGTCGGTTTTTACCCTGTCACCAGGTTTTCTAGGGATTAGTGAGGGTGCCGCTACCATACATGTTGCTCCCGCTGCTGTTAGCTGACTATATATCCCGTAACCGCATGGGCCTGCTTCGTAGCAAAAATACAGGTTCTTTGCCGGACCCAACTTTCGTACCAGTTTGGCTATCGTATCCGGTTTGTTAATTATCACCCCCAAGGATTCCGCCGCTTCACGTCCTTCTTTGGCAACCGCTACTGCGATGGTGTCTTTGTGTACATCAAGTCCTACAAATGTGGTATACTTCATAATAGGTCAGCTCCTCTTTTAGCTTGTAGCTCTGTATTGCATAGTATAACCTACGCTTCGCTATTGAGTGGCTGGCCCTTCCATTATGTCTTG
>DIEQ01000061.1:0-9855 GCA_002418705.1 Mageeibacillus sp. UBA5770
ATGCTGTCCTGACCAACAAGGCTGACCTGGGCATTATTTTTGATACCGATGTTGACCGCGCAGGTGCTGTCGATAAAAATGGAAAAGAAGTCAACCGTAACCGAATAATTGCACTCATGGCAGCAATTGTCCTAAGCGAGCATCCGGGAACAACAATTGTAACGGACTCCATCACCTCTGACGAACTCAAAATTTTTATTGAAGATAAATTGGGCGGGACCCATCACCGTTTCAAGCGCGGTTACAAAAATGTCATCAACGAAGCTATCCGTCTGAACAGCATCGGCCGTGAAACACATCTGGCCATAGAAACATCAGGTCATGGTGCCTTGAAAGAGAATTATTTCCTGGATGACGGTGCCTATCTGATTGCTAAGATTCTGATTCAGGTAGCACGCCTGAAGCGTGAAGGCAGGACGATCGACATGCTTCTGTCCGATTTGGCTGAACCAATTGAGGCAAAAGAATTCCGTCTGGGTATTCTGGAAGAAAATTTTAAGACCTGCGGTCTGCAGATCATTGATAAACTTACAGAGGCAGCCCTTCAGGAGCCCGGCTGGATTCCTGCTTCAGAAAACTATGAAGGCATCCGGATCTCAGTCGATCCGGCACACGGCAACGGCTGGTTTCTTCTGCGTCTGTCTCTGCATGACCCGCTTATGCCTCTAAATATTGAATCCCGCCAGTCCGGCGGGGTCAAGCTGATTGCAGCCCGTGTATATGAGCTTCTCTCCGGTATGAGCGGCCTGAATTTGTCTGCTCTCGAAAAAATCCTAAGCAAACTAAGTCTATAGAAAACAGATGTCTTCAGATTGCCTTAAGGTAAACTTCGATTTTCTCTATTCTGCCATTTCGAACCCGCTGGGCAAGCACTTCATCTGCTGTGCCTCCGTCAACGTGTATGATCTCACCGTCACATGTTTATGTTGATTGGTTCGTGGCTGAGCCGCAGACCCTTTGAAAAGAATAGGGCTATCCCCTGAAAAATAATCGCAATCCCGGTAAAAACCATAAGCCGTTCAATGGACATACGGTCTGCCAGGGGACCGAAGAAAAGCATGCCAAGCGGCATGGCACTCCCCGTAACGATGTTTACGAAAGAAAAAACCCGACCCTGAAAGTCTTCTTCCACTCTCTCCTGGAGGATGACCATCGTGTTGGAGTTAAAGTACGGCAACAAAATTCCCATCAGGAAAACAAAGGCGAGGAACACCCAAAAGGCAGTTGAGATACCTATTCCAATTGAGAATATACCAAAGCCGACAACGCAGACACTTATTGTGAAGTAACGCCGCTTAAAGCCTGACCAGGCGGCAACAAGCAGTCCGCCGATCACCATTCCCGCACTGAAGGCCATCTCGTTGGCTGTTAACCGCCACACTTCGTCACCATATGTCCTTGCAACCAGAAGGGGGCTCAAAATAGCTGCCGGCGTCACAGAGAACATGAAGAAGGCGAAGAAGATCAGGAGGCTCATAACAATGCGGTGATGCCTTATATAGGTAAGGCCTGCCTTGAAGTCCTGCCAGTGAGAACTTTCCAGAGCTTGAAGTGCCCTTTCATGAAGTCTGACTTTTAGTGACAGCATCAGGGATATCCCGATGACTGCCGTGAAAACATCGACAAAGAAGGTTGCCTCGATAGACAACACGGAGAGAATCAATCCGCTCACGGCCGGCGCAATTAAGGACATGACAGCAAAGCCGCTGCCGAAGATACCGTTAATCCTCGCAAGCTGATCTTTAGGAACAATCTGCGGAATGAGGGCGCTGACTGCAGGTGACTGAATTCCGCTCCCGAAAGAGCGGATCCCCAAAACAATATAAATC
Source organism: Mageeibacillus sp. UBA5770 (assembly GCA_002418705.1). The sequence goes on from DIEQ01000061.1 coordinate 1,830, forward strand.
AGAAAAATTGACTGATAACCGGCATGATAAAGAATTGCCAGGATCAGCGTACTGACAGCAACAAGTGAATCCGACAAAACGATCAGAAGCTTGCGGTTGTAACGGTCAGCCCAAACTCCCGCAAAAGGTGTAATGACGATCTGCGGAAGGAAAGAAAACATCATCGCGATGGTCATAGCCGAACCCGACTTCGTCGAAAGCGTAATATGCCAGATTATGGCATATTGGACAATTGACGAACCAAACAGTGATATAAATTGGCTCGTTAAAAAGAGGGCTATTTTGCTTTTCCAGTTTGCATAACCCCCGGACGGCCCTATTTTATTATCACTGTCGTTATAAGTCATCTACCAGTGCCGTTGACTTGGCGTACGCCGTGCTTCTGGCTTCGAAGAAGTCAGTCTTTATCATATTGGCATTGCTGTACTGGCTGACCCAGGACATTGATTTTGGTTCCTGGTCATATCCGTCATATAACGGTTCAAAACCAAGATTTACACATCGCATATTGCCAAGGTATCGGATGTAATCCGTGATCATGGATTTGTTTAAGCCCGGAATGTCATCGCCGATTACGTAATGACCCCACAGGATTTCCTGCTCGACGCCCTCCCGGATCATATCCCGGCACATGGCAACATTCTCCGGCGAAAACATGTCCGGCTCTTCTTTCTTAAGTTCGAGAAGAATCGAGCGAAACAGCCATAAATGTGTGTTTTCGTCACGGTTAATGTAGCGGATTTCCTGGGCTGACCCGGGCATTTTACCGTTTCTTCCCAAATTATAGAAAAACATAAAACCCGAATAAAAATAGACGCCTTCCAGTATATAGTTGGCTATCAATACGCGAAGAAATGTCCGGGTATCCTTGCTGACCTGAAACTCGTTGTAGAGGTCGCCAATGAAGCGGTTTCTCTCCAGAAGATGCTCATCATTCTTCCATTGGTAGAGTATATCGGTCCGCTCATTGGGTGAGCAAATGGTATCGAGCATATAGCCGTAGCTCTGAGAGTGGACAGCTTCCTGAAATGTCTGAATACAAAGACACAGATTGAGTTCATTGGCGGTAATATATTCTCCGACAAAAGGAAGATTGGCGGTCTGGATACTGTCGAGGAATACGAGAAAAGATAAAATCTTATCGTATGCCCGCCTTTCAGCCGGCAGCAGCCTGGAGTAGTCATGGATATCGGCATTCATATTAATTTCTTCGGGAATCCAGAAATTATTCATTGCCTGCCGGTACCAGTCACTGACCCAGGTATACTTCAGATTATTGAAATCATTCAGATTGGTTGTATTTCCGCCGATGACCCTGCGGTCCTGTACGTTTATATCGCCCTGAGGGTTAAAAAGCGGCTTCATTGTTAATTTTGTCATGCACACACTCCTCAATATTCTCTGCATTCAGGAAGAACAAACCTCGCAGTCTTCCACCTCAAGCGATTTACTGCGGGTATAGTATATGGTTTTCACTTTTTCTTCCCAGGCCAGGATTAACAGCTCGAGTACTTGTCTGAGTGTATATTCATTGGTTATGTACAGATTTATCGACTGAGCCTGATCAATGTGCTTCTGCCTGACGCCTGCTGCCCGGATCACCCACGACTGGTCAATGGTATGAGCATTCTTATAATACCAGAAAGTCGCAGGACTGAGTTCGGGTGCCACGCGCGGGACAAGGCTATTTTTCTTTTCTTCCAGAAAATACCGGTTCATGACCGGGTCAACACCGGCTGTCGTGCCGGCCAGGATTGATGTTGAACTGGTTGGTGCGACGGCCATGATGTATCCGTTCCTCAGACCGTCCGCAGCGACGCTAGCCTTAAGCTGCTGCCATCTGGCGGATGAATAGCCTCGCTTTTCAAAATACTCGCCCGTCTGCCATTCTGATCCCTCAAAATATTGATAATGCCCCTTTTCTCTTGCCAGTACATTACTCGCAGAGATCGCGCAATAGTTGATCTGCTCAAAAATGCGGTCGGCAAACGCAAGGTGCTCTTCGCTCTCCCATCTGATCAGGTGCTTTGCGAGCATATGGTGGTATCCGCTTACACCCAGTCCGACAGCGCGGTATTTGCCGTTGGTTATCCGGGCATAAGGGACCGGATAGAAGTTTAAGTCAATTACATTATCAAGGGCGCGAATGGCACTTGCTGTTATTTTTCTGATCTCCTCTTCACTTTCGACGTCTATGTTGCCCAGCGAAAGTGAGGCCAGGTTGCATACGACAAAATCACCCGGCCTGGTAATTGTAACGACGACGGTCTCCCCGTTAATCTCTTTGATTTCTTTGCTTACGGATTCGATTCCGCTCATATTCTGAGCAATTTCCGTACAAAGGTTCGATGAGTAAATAACGCCCTTATGGCTGTTGGGATTCATTCGGTTTACATGATCTCTGTTGAAGGTGAAGGGGGTACCTGTCTCAACGGATGACTTGAGGATCATGCGGATAAGATCCTTAACAGGTATAGCCCGCTTTGTAATCCGGTTGTCATCGATACAGTCCCTGTATTTCTTTTCCCATTCTTCGCCGTACGAGTCTTCAAGGGCATAACCCTTCGTCTTCAGAATTTCATGCGGGCACATCAGGTACCATGTACCTTCAATGTCTTCCTTCGCCATTTTCCAGAACAGGTCCGGATAGCATACAGCCGGGAATATATCATGAGCCTTCATCCGGTCATCGCCGTTATTTGTCCGAAGCTGTAAAAACTCCGGGATATCCTTATGCCAGATATCCAGATAAACGGCCAGGGCTCCCTGTCTGACACCAAGCTGATCGACAGCGACAGCTGTATCATTGGCCAGTCGGATCCAGCGTATTACGCCCCCTGCAGAGCCTTCAAAGCCGCGTATCGGAGCGCCGACAGCCCGGACCTTGCCAAAATACAAGCCCATGCCGCCCCCGAATTTGGACACCTGTGCGAAATTATCGATACTGCGGTAGATGCCGTCGAGCGAATCCGGAACAGTATCAATAAAGCAGGAGGACAGCTGATGATACGGCTTTCTGGCATTGGAAAGCGTGGGTGTCGCCATCGTTACCTGCAGCTTGCTGAGCATGTCGTAGAACGACTTAACCCAGAACATGCGGTTGACTTTTTCAGGCATAGCCAGATGCAGGGCTATCCCCAGATACATCTCCTGCGGCGACTCCATCGGAGTATGATGACGGGTCTTAATGACATACCGCTTCAGGAGAAGGTCAAGACCGCTGTATGTAAACAGTGCGTTACGTGAATCATCCAGAAAAGTCTCTGCTTCATCTATTTCCTGTCTGGAATAGTTTTCGAGGATATACTTCCCGTAAAGGTCTTCTTGATCGAGGTACGATATTTTCTCGAAAAGCGATGTAATATGGAATTTATTCATCTGTTCGGCCAACAAGTGATTAAACTGATGCATCAGAAGCCTGGCAGCAATAAATTCCCACCTGGGGGCTTCCTGCATGGTCAGTTCAACAGCTGCTTTAATAAGCATCGACAGTTTATCCGCCTCAGTCATATCATCCTTATGAAAAGCAAAAAATTTGTTGAAAAGAATATCAAGGCTATACTCATCCTGCGGGTAATCACGCTGAACGCCTTTAAGTACCGGTTCAACCGCGAGAGTCGGGAAAATTTCAGCAATCTTTTTTCTGGAAACACGCTTTCTCATTCTTGCTTCACGATACAGAATGTAACTTTTGGATACTTCATAATAGCCGCGGTTCATCAGAACTTTCTCAACCAAATCCTGTATGAGCTCCACCTGAATCGTGATCCCCTGTCCGGACAGGAGCATAATATCGTTTTCCACTGCCCCTGTAATATCCATGAGAATATCAGGCGCTGCATCCTGACCGACACTTGCAAAAGCCTTGGCAACCGCATCCGTTATTTTCTTACTGTGATATATTTCATTGCTTCCATTTCTTTTTACAATCTCCATTACACACCTCCGCATTAAGGAACTGTTGTAATTTTATCATTGATGTAATATTGAAACAAGTACAATCCAAGCTGCGAATCCGGACAAATTAAATATATTTCAAAAAAAACCAGAGTCCTTTTGAGATCAATCAAAAGGACTCTGCCAACTGCTGCACATCTGCACAAAATGGTTATGAATGGTCCCCGATAATCAGGACTTGCCTGCTTTGGGTTCAGCCTTTGCTTTAGAAGCCGCTTTTTTCACTGCAGGCTTCTTAGCGGGCTCAGCCGAATTTTTCTCCTGTGCAATTCCGGAAAGGACAGACGCGGCATATTCCAGTCCGGCAACGCTCTCAAGCCAGTACTTTGCCTCATCGAGCTTCATCGGAATGATCTGCTCCGCAACATATTGAGATTCACTGCCGCCCCGTGCGAAGAGAAAAAATTCCTTCTGACCCTTGAGAAACAGGATTTCCTCAAACCCCGTTGTGTCGCCAAAATAACCCGCGGTCCGGCGGCCGACTTCTTCTGCTTTTTCCGTATCATAAATCTTCTGTCCCAATTTAATCTTCATATTGATCTCCTCAATTTTTAATCAGTCTAACTATGAATAATTTCGTTTTTGTGTTAGAACTAAAAAAATTTTAAGGGCTTTGAGCACATATCACAATAGGCCAAAACAAAATACAGCAAATTGCACAAATCAAAAAATGTTTATCCGAAAATTCATGGTTAAAAACATCATGAAACAATGGTTTCCCGTACAGCTTCGTACACCACCCGGTTGTCTTCCTTAGGTCTCCAGATAAGAATCATCATAGCAGCATAGGCTGTCAGACCCAGGATCAGAGCAGCAATGCGATACGGCATAATCTGACCCATCCATCCGGCAATGATCTGGAACAGAATGCCGCCGACTGAGAAAATGACACTGAATAAGGCGCTTATTCTTGCCCGGATTTCAGCCGGCAGATATGACTTCACAGCTACTTCTCTTATGGTTGCACTTTGCACGCCCAGGAGACCGCACAGAAAGCGGTTGATCATCATGGCCGGGTACGGCAGAAACAGCAGAGTTGCATCGCAAAGATCATATACAGAATAGACCAGTTTTGTGAACTTATACCTTTTTTCGACAGGAATTTCCTTGTTGTATTGAAGAAGTCCTCCGATTACACGTCCCAGTGTCTCGCTGCTTTTCAAAAATCCGAGCATCCCGACAGTGAACATAGTATGCGTCTGGTAAAACGCCTGTGTCATCACACTGATTCCGCTGCTGGCTCCGCTTGTGATGCTCATATAAGTGTAGACATTCCGAATCCCCTTCTCATTTTTAAGATAGCGGATCCCCTCCAGTAAATCGCTTTTGTATTTTTGCCATGTATAGCAGTCCGTACATCTTTTACCGGTTTCCTTAATCATTATCTCCAGAGTTATGTCTATGACGCTGATTGCTGAAAAGCCGATGAAAAGATACCCGATAGCGACTTCCTGATAAAGAAAAGTAGCAACAGGAGCCATTACAATGATAACCATAGGATATATCNNATCGTACTGCTGACCGAATAACCCTTTTGTTCAAAGCCTACCGGAATAAGGTCCGGGTACCATGCATCGTATGCCAGTCTGTAGCAAACCGATACGGTTGCAACGATAAGCGTAAATACCACATAAAGGCTGTAAGAAAAAGCGTGTCCGAGAACATAAAAACCCATCCCCAGAAAAAGAACCGAAGTTATGCAGTCAAGAATGACAATCCATCGCTTTTTGTTGCCGCTGTCGATCAGCGGAGCGATAATGATCGGCAGGAAAACATCGGGCAGCATACCGCATGCAAGAATGACCGAAGCCAGAAGTGTTGAGTGTGTCTGATCAAAAACAAGCAGGCTGACAGGCAGGTTCATCGCTTCCCCGCCGATCGCTGAAAGGATTGTCGTAATGGTCACCAGACTAAAATCTTTTGTCCATAGTCCCTGCGGTTTCATGATACACCTCACATACTAAAGAACGTCCTCAGGTATATCCTGATCCAAATCACGGGCTGGGATTCTTGCCTTTATAGCAAGAGTTGTGAAAGTTCCGGCAAGCAGAAGCGCGGTTTCCCATACTTTAGAAAGTTCTGCGGAAAAACTCGGCAGCGGTACCCAGGGTACCATATAATACAGATACGGTATGGCAAAAACCAGAAGGAATGCAAGCGCCAAGACAATATACTTGTTCGCATATTTTCTGTTCGCTTTGACAAGAAGTCCAGTACAGACACCCAAAAGGGCATTAATCAAAGCAAACACTATGATTCGTACAAAGGGATATCTTAAATCTGATTCTGCTTCCTGATCGATAAGGGCCAGGGCCCTGCACAGCAATAATGCGATTGTAAGTGCAGTCAGTAACCATCTGCTCACATTTCTCATAAAAATTAGCCTCCTAATAGCCCATCACGCAATATTGTAAATGCATTTTTACAATTATCCCACGATATCATTAAGAAAGCAATATCATTTATTAGTATTTTTATCATCGCGTGTTACACGCAGCACTGTCTTATTCTTGTATTCCTGAATTTCCCTGTCATCAATGACCTCAAGGTCACGCTGTCCGCCCTGTGATTCGAGATGATGCCGGAATTCGTGCTTCAAAGTATGTTCTATTCTGGCACGCAGCTCGTCAGGGCGCATATGTCCGCATGTCCGCGCAAAAGATCCATAATAAATGGAGATATCACGGCCCATTATAGAGTCGTAATGATATTCACCCATAATATACAGGTCATCATTTACAGCTTCGGGATGGAGTTTCGCATCAGGAATCAGGCGGATTCCTCCATTGAGGTTAATAAAAAAATCTTCCGGCAGCTCATCTGCGATCTCGCTTAAAATCTTCTCAAATTCATCTATTGAAATCATGCATATCTCCTGAAAAGCTTATGCCGATTGGAAATATCATTATCTTGAATAATCATCTGTCGAAATATTAATATAAGTCGGCTCGATTTCCTTCATTACTTCGTCAGCATGATTGATGATTACCTCGATGAAGATCTCAACCACTTTCGCATCAAACTGGGTTCCTGCTCCATTCAGCAGCTGCTCTTTTGCATGATTAATATCAAGCTTCGAACGATATCTTCGGTTGGATGTCATGGCATCGAAAGCATCGGAAACACTTAATATCCTGGAAAGGAATGGTATTTCATCACCCTTCAGTCCCTGCGGATATCCGGAACCATTGATCCATTCATGATGATATTTGACAAGTGGAACAACATCCTGAAACATGGAAAGTGCCGACAGGATGTGAGCCCCTTTAAGCGGATGCTGTTTGATAATCTCATACTCCTCTTTGGTCAGCTCGTCATATTTCTTCAATATGTCGTCGGTCGTACCAATTTTGCCAATATCATGGAATATTCCGGCTGTTGAAAGCAGATCAAGGTCTTGCGCGGATAAGCCAAACCCCTGTCCGACTTTTCTGGAAAAATATGCAACACGGTCAGAGTGTCCGCATGTATATTCATCTCTGGCATCCACGGTCAGGCGAAGGGCTTCGATGGTATCTATGTATGTCTTTCTCAATTCCGAGTAGGTTTTAATCAGTTCCTCATTCTTGGTATTAACGAGCGAATGCAGAAAAGCATTATTCAGGGCAGATGCCGCCTGGTTTGCATAAATTTCAAGAAGCTTGATCTCGCTTTCATAATTCGTGCTTTCTATATAAATGATGCCCAGTATTTGCTTATACTCATTGATAAGCGGCATAATGACACCGGTATCCATCTTCTCCATCTTATTGTTTGTTCTTGCATAGCCGATTCTTTCCATCAGTTCCGGATCAAGCATGGCCATGAAGTCTTCAATGCTTCTGTTATACTGTCCGATTCCGCGAAAAATACTATTATGTTTGCTGTTCATATCTTCCGTACTGTCAACAAGAATAAACGCATTCTCACTGTTAACAAAATACATGACTTCAATCAGAATCCCTTCGAGAATACTTCCGATAGGCTGCAGCTGATATATTTTCGGAACAGCCTCGAGAATTTTATTGAGACCGTCCTGGAATCTCTTAATTGTGCGCATCTGCATGATCGATTTGATCGCGGATTCGAC
>DIEQ01000061.1:9868-20834 GCA_002418705.1 Mageeibacillus sp. UBA5770
AATTAACTGATCAAATTTATCGCTCTTTTCACAATACCCTTGAATATCAAGGGCTTTAATAGTCTCAAGAGGCGGTGCCATATCTTTATGCCCGGTAAGCAGGAGAATATACAGATCAGAATTAAATTCACGAATCTGAGCTACCACCTTATCTCCGTTGATTGGTGACATGAGAAAGTCAAGAATAAGCAGGTCGTATTTACCGTTGCGTATCATCTCAATAGCATCCGTCGGCGATGTAACACCGGTGAATTCATAGCCATTGCGCCGCAGCACAACAGAGAGAGAGTCGATAATACCGACCTCGTCATCTAGGACTATGATTTCATAAGGTGATTGAGATTCCGTTTTTTTCCTTCTCATGGTGCTTATCCCCACTGCACATCAAATAACTGGAATTGATATTGAGAAAGTCGTCCCCTTGCCAACTGTTGAGTCAAACCACATTCTGCCGCCGAATTTACCGATGATTGTTGAGTACGACATGTACAATCCCAATCCCGTACCCTTTTTTGCCTTTGTTGTAAGCATCTCTTTAAAGAGCTTTTCCTTGACATGGTCCGGCATTCCGCACCCATAATCCTGAACAGCAATCAAAAGCGAAGCCCCCTCCTGTGATATGGAAAGGTCAATTACACCCTCATTCCCCTCATACGCTTCAATGCTGTTAGCAATCAAATTATTGATGATTTGAACAAGACTGTTTACTTCACCTCTTATCATAGTCGATTTTTCAAGCCCGCATATAACATTTAGTTTACAAGCATATTTTTTTAGTTCGTGATTCATCAAAATATCGATTCTTTTCAGCAATTCATTTAATTCAAAATTATCTGTCGTTGAAGAAGTAAGCTGAACCGCCTGTCCTTTGACCGTCGAGATAATATCTGACATATACTCACAATAGCTGCGCATTTTTTTTGTCCAGACACGCATTTCACTTGCAATCTCATGATGGTCTTCCTTTCCGACCTTCGGATCGTCAATCGAGTCATCATATTCATCAATCAAATCATTGACGCCTTCGATACCTCCGGAAATTGACATGATCGGAGTTTTTAGATTGTGGGCAATGCCCCCTACCAGCTGGCCGAGTGTAATGAGATGTTCCTTCTCAATCAGCTGCGCCTGTGTTTCGCGGACAAGTTCAAAGGACCGCCTTAACTCCGTGATGTCCTTGAGCAAAATTATCGTTCCCTTATATCTGTCCTGCGTTATTACCGGGGTAATCTCGATGGCAAAAATTTTATCAAATCCATCTTTAGAAAAATGTTCTTCGAAATGTGTTGTTCTCCGTTCATTTATTGTCTGCTCAAGCTTTTGTTCAAATTGTGCAAGTCCGTCAACAGAAATTTCTTTGAGCGGTTTACTCCACTCCCAGACACTCATTTTTCGTTTTATGGGAGTGACGGCTGCAAAGGTCTTGATTAACGTCTGGTTGAAGTCGATAATTTCTACACTGTCATTAATTACAATATAGCTGTCTGATATATGGTCTACAATTGTCTGCAGCGCAATTGGTGCAATTCCGAGAAAATCATACTTCAATATGGCAAACATTACACATACAACAGCAAAAGTGAAAGAGATGGGTTCATAGTACATAGAAAAAGAGAAAAGCCGGAATACGAATGCAACATCAACAGAAAGAGGCACGATTGCACCGATCGTGAACAGCAGGGATTGTTTTGAAAAAAAGCCTGCATTCTTTATCGAAAAATACAACAAAAACCAGAGACCAAGGATAATAAGGGGATATGCCAAAGCAGCCTGTATATTGATAAGGGGTCCCCGGATAATTTCGTTGTTCATGAGTGAATATTTTTCAAGAAAGAGATGATGATAATCATTTGTCCAAATGACAATAATATTCGCAATCGGAAAAAGAACAAGGAAATAGTGCCGTCGCTTCAGGTTTGAGCCTGTAGAAAATGAGCGTCCCAATAAAAAAGTAAATACAGATATAAAACCCACTGCGGAAAAGTAAATGTTTGCAAAGACCATCCCTGAATATGCGAAATAATAGATGGCATATGCCTCAACCAGCATACTCGCGCACCAGATAAAAACGCTGGTTATCAGCCCGAGAGACAGATAATGCAGCTCCTGCTTTTTTCTCATTCTTAATACAAACAGCAAAAGAATAAACACCGATACAGTCGATATATGAAGCAGTACAGTCGCTAAATCATTTAAATGCAAGTCGACACCTCCCAGCGCCTATAAGAACGGACTGTTTAACCGGATCCGGATCCTTCTGCAATCTGTGCTTTAATTATCTCAGCAAGTTCTTCGGAATGTGAATTGATAAAGTAATGCTCGGCTTCAGGAATTACATGAAGGTAGACATCATCAGAATATGCAAGCCAGCCCCTGTGGCTCTTTTCATAATTTCTGGTAACTTTGTCTTTCGATCCGACAATACAGTGAATGGGTGTGTTCAGCTTGAGATGCTTATTGGAAGCAAGTCTGTGAAGGTATTGATAAAAGGACTTCGTATCATGTCTGAATGCTTTTATGATAAAGCCCATGTTAACGGAATCAAATGAAGCATACGGCAATCCGATACTGCTGAGATACTTAATAATTTTGTCATCCGGATAGAATCTCCAGGGATCGAATACGCCTCCGTAAACACCTGCATATTTAGGCGGAACGATACCGCCAACGAATATGGCCTTAATTGGTATGCCTTCATTTTCAACAAGCCTTGCGGTTTCAATCAGAGCGGCGCTTCCGACACAATGCCCATATAGAACGATCTCCTGCGGATTCATCTTCTTAATTTCCGCAAGAACAAGCTCAGACACGTCTTCAACGGACAGATAGGTCTCATCACCGTCCATGTCATGGCCGGGAAGGTTTACAGCAAGCAGATCATATTCAGGCAGATGCTTCGCTGCCGACTCTGATAAGTTACGATACGAAATAACATTGCCGCCCCCGTATGGGAAACAAATCATGGGTGTTTTACCTTTTTGTGATTTAGGCGAAAGCCTGAAAAGGATTGAAGCCGCGTCATCTATGTTTTCGTGGTCGATTCTTTGAGCCAGCTGTCGAATCGTCGGATGATTGTACAAATCCACGAGGGTCATATCCTTATACCCGCAAGGGATTCTCGAGATTACTTTAATGGCACTGAGTGAATCTCCGCCAACAGAAAAGAAATCATCATCTATACCTATCTTCTCGAGACCAAGAACATCCGACCACAGATCCGCAAGCATAATTTCCGTTGAAGTCTGCGGCGGCATATAGATACTCGCAGGTTTAATAGCTTCGTCACTGCCCGGTAAGGCAGCCCTGTCGATTTTCCCGTTTCGATTAAGCGGCATCTTATCAATCTGAATAAAGAAAGACGGAATCATATACTGAGGCAGATTTTTCTTCAGGAAAGTTTTAAGATCATCATACGACAGCTCCTCTTCACCGACAAAATATGCGAACAGCTGACTTTCCCCGCTCGTCTTTTTTGCGATGGCAAGAACTTCCTTAATGAATGGATGCTTCAACAGCTCGGACTCTATTTCGCCAAGCTCCACCCGGTATCCGCGAATCTTAATCTGATTATCGATTCTGCCTAAGTATTCCAGATCCCCGTCGGCTGTCACCCTTGCAAGGTCACCGGAATGATACAGCCTGTCTGAACCGGAGAAAGGATCCGGACAGAATTTCAGGGCTGTCAGTTCAGGATTATTCAAGTATCCCCTTGCGACGCCTGCTCCGCTTACACACAGCTCACCCGGTACTCCGACGGGCAGGAGATTCATGCTCCTGTCAACGACATAAGCCTTAAGTGTCGGTATGGCTTTGCCAATATTACTTATGTTTTGCTCGATTTCCTTTTCCCGGATTTCCTTAAATGTGACATGAACAGTCGTTTCAGTAATACCATACATATTAATCAGCCTGGTGGCCGGATATCTTTCTCTGAACGGCTTGAGCATACTTGGTTTTAATGCATCTCCTCCAAAAATGACATACCGCAGCTCCAGATTTCGTACGTCCGAAGATTTTTCCTCGATAATCAGGTTGTTAAATGCCGCAGGTGTCTGGTTGAGGACTGTCACCTTTTCGTTTTCAAGGATGGAAAGGAATGCTCTCGTGTCTTTCGCATCCTGTTTTTTGACAATAACCAGCTTGCCTCCATACAGCAGAGCCCCATACATTTCCCACACAGAAAAATCAAAACAAAATGAATGGAACAGCGTCCATACATCCTGCTGAGAGAATTGGAATTGAAATTTGCTGTTAAACAGCAGTCTGACCACGTTCCCATGCTCGATCATTACGCCTTTCGGCTTTCCTGTCGAACCGGAGGTATAAATAATATATGCCAGGTTATGCGAATTATGATTTTGAATGAGATTGGATGCTTCCGGGACCGAATGGCCGGTATCGTCAAGGCACAGGCATTCGAGGTACGGAGAGAATCTGGTCTCATGCACCTTTTGTGTAAGCATGACCAGTGCCTTGCTGTCCTCAATCATGTACGAAATACGATCATCCGGAAAATCCGGGTCTATCGGCAGATAGGCAGCTCCCGCTTTCAGAATGGCTAGAATCCCGACTATCATTTCAAACGAAGGCGCTGCTGAAATGGCAACAATGTCATCCGGGTGAATTCCCTTGTCCCGCAGGATTCCTGCCAGCATATTCGACTTACAGTTAAGCTCACCGTAGGTCATTTCCCGGTCCTCAAAAACAAGCGCGATGTTATCCGGATTCCTGCCGGCCTGCTCCTCAAAGATCCGATTTAAAGTCATCTGTTCCGGATAATCTGCCAGGGTATCATTAAATTCGTAAATCAGCTGATGTCTTTCTTTTTCAGACAGCATATTAATTTCTGATATTTTTATCTGCCTGTTCGCTGTAATCTCATGGATTATATTCGAAAAGTGCGACAGAAGCCTGTCAATCGCAGCCCCGGTAAACAGGTCTGTGCTGTATTCGGCATTGATCCGGATCGTTTTATCTTTTTCACAGGCTTCCAACGATATATCAAATTTAGATGTCCGTATATTGAGTTCATCAGGCGAGAAAACAAGGTTCTCCGCGCTGATGCCATGAACATCCATATTTTGAAAAACAAAGGCCGTATCAAAGATTGGATTTCTGCCTAAATCCCTTGTCTTGCATATTTTTTCTACCAGAAGTTCAATCGGATAATCCTGATTCTCGTAAGACTCGAGCAGATTTGCCTTAACATTATGAAGAAACACAGAAAACGGTAAGTCTTTCCGGGGGAAGTTCCTGATTGCTAAAGTATTTACGAACATTCCAATAATATTACTGACATCAGAATGCTGCCTTCCTGCAATGGGGGTCCCGACAATAATATCCTCCTGACCGGAATACCTTGATAAAATAATATTATAGGCTGCAAAAAGTATCATAAAAACAGTTGACTGCGTTTTGGACGCCAGTTTGTTTAGCGCTGCCGTTGTATCTTCATCCAATATGATTGAAGTTTTATCACCTCTGAAGCTTTTCCTGGGCGGTCTTGAAAAGTCAGTGGGCATATTCAGAACAGGCAATTCATCTGCAAACTTATTAAGCCAGAACTGTTCCTGCCTGTGCAGTTTTCCGGAATCAGACATCTGGTTCTGCCAGACAGAATAATCCTTGTACTGCGTTTTTAATTTCGGTATTATTTTACCTGCATAAAGTTCCGAAAATTCCCGGAGCAGTATGTTGATTGATTCACCGTCGGAAATAATGTGGTGCATGTCAAACAGGAGAACATGCTGATTATCACCGAGTTTGATAAGCATGATTCTCAATATCGGTGCAGTATGGAGATCAAACGGGCGTATAAAGGATTTAATGATCCCTTCGATATCGTCCTCGCGTGATTCCTTAAATGCTATTTCAAAATCCACATGTTCATGAACGATTTGTACGGGTTCACCATCCACTAAATCAAAGGATGTCCGAAGTGACTCATGTCTCTCAATGATTGTCTTAATAGACCGGTCAAGCAATTCCCGGTCAAGTTTTCCTTCAATCCGCAGAATACCCGGCAAGTTGTAGTTTATCCCCTCCCCTTCTATCTGCCGCAGGATATAAAGCCGTTTTTGCGCTGAGGAAGCAGGGTAGTAATCTCTTTTTTCTATGAGGGGAATCGGCGAATAAGCTTTGTTGGCTGCGTCATCAATTTTAGCGCTCATTTTTAAAATCGTCCTGTTTGCAAAGATATCCCTGATTGTCAGTTCCACATTGAATTTTTTCTGAATTTCGCAGGATAGAGCGATGGCACGAAGCGAATCGCCTCCGATATCAAAGAAATCTTCTGTAATGCTGACATGCTCTATCTCCAGCATCCCCGACCATATTTGTGTCAGCGCTTTCTCAGTATCAGAGACAGGGGCAATATAGGCTGCTTCGGCTATATCAGTGAATGCAGGCGCAGGAAGAGCTTTTCGATCAACTTTGCCATTTGATGATAAGGGAAGGTTCAAGAGGCATATAAAAAATGTCGGAATCATATATTCCGGAAGATCCCGGGACAGATGCTTCTTCAATTCTGAGGACTTCACCTCTTTTTCAGCAGCATAATATGCACATAGATATGTCGAACTATTATGTGTCCTGCCGACAACTACTGCACTTTTTACATGTGAATGTGAAAGAAGTTTGCTTTCAATTTCGCCCAGTTCGATTCGAAATCCGCGGATTTTCACCTGGAAATCGAGTCTGCCTAAATACTCAATATCACCATGCGGGAACCAGCGGGCACTGTCTCCTGTCTTATACAGGATTTCTCCCGGATTGTATGGGTCGCTGACGAATTTTTCAGCTGTAAGTACAGGATTATTGATATATCCTCTGGCGACCCCTACTCCTCCGATATAAAGTTCACCGGGTATTCCGATCGGGAGAAGAGTCTTGTTGCGGTCAAGAATATAGAGTCTGATATTATCAATTGGCTTTCCGATCGGTACAGTTTTCAGCGAGACTTTCGGAGAGCAGTTAAAGTAAGATACATCAACAGCAGCTTCCGTCGGTCCGTATAAATTATAAAGTTGTGTTCCGTTTTCTGCATATAAAGTCCGATTAAACAGGTCGACCTGATTTGTTGTCAGCGCTTCTCCGCTCGCGAAAACCTGAGCCAGCGATGAAAGCTTTGCACTGCATGCATTTCTGGTGACATAGTCCAAAAAGGCACCGAGCATGGATGGCACGAAATGCATTGTTGTTATGAAGTCACGCGCAATCGCCTTGATGATTATTCCGGGATCCTTTTCACCGCCCGGTTCAAGCATAGATACCTTTGCGCCGACAAAAGTCCACCAAAACAGTTCCCATAGGGATACATCAAAAGTAAATGGTGTTTTCTGCAAAATAGTGCTCTCACCGATTATCGGGTATTTTTTTTGCATCCAGTTTATTCTGTTGACGATACTGCGGTGCTCAATCATAACCCCCTTGGGCTTACCGGTTGATCCGGAAGTATAGATGATATAGGCAAGGCTGTCGGGACCGCTGATAAGACTTAAGTCAGACGGATCGCCGGTATAGATGGCTTCATCATCAATACTCAGCACATCTGCATCTAAGGCAAAACGTCCGGACAATTCGCGCTGGGTGAGAAGTACTTCAGAGCTGCTGTCCTTCATCATATATTGAATTCGGTCCAGCGGATAATCCGGGTCCATCGGAAGATAGGCGCCGCCGGCCTTGAGAATAGCCATGAGTCCGATAATCATCTCAAAGGATCTGAAAACAGAAATTCCGACGACTGTGTCTGACTTTACGCCTTTTTCCCGAAGAATCCGGGCAAGCTGGTTGGAGCGTTCATTCACTTCGCGGTATGTCATCTGCTGATCCCCGTATATCACGGCGGCATTGTCAGGCGTCTTTTTCGCCTGGGCGTATAAAAATTCATGCAGCGTCTTATCCTCCGGGAATTCCGCTGCTGTGTTGTTGAACTCGTAGAGGATCTGATGCTTTTCTTTTTCAGAAAGCATTTCAAGGCGTGAAATAGCCCTTTCCGGATTATCGAGCGCATGCCAGAGCAAGCTGATGACGTGCTGGTGCAGGTATTCAATTTCTTTGGCATTGTATATTTCCGCCAGGAAATCATAGTCAAATATGTATTTGCCGTTGTCATCCCTGTCATTGATATGGATGACAAGCGACTCGACCTGATGACCGGAAAAATGCCATCTTGTCGCAAAATCTTCCTGCGATTTTTTGGTGACCAGCTTGGTGTTCTGATAATTAAGAACGATATCAAAAAGGCGTCCGGGCAGCTTGTGCTTCTTTTTCAAGTCCCGGATCAGATAGTTATACGGATATTTCTGATGCTTGAGTATGGATACGGTTTCTTTGAGCATTTCATTTGAAAACTGCAAAAAATTCTGTGTGTCACTCATTTGGATCCGTATCGGCGCTGCGACGCTGACAAACATCCCGATCGTGTCCTTTTCGCGGGAGTTGACCCGGTTAAGTGTTGTCGTTCCGAGAATGATATCTTCTGTACCTGTCACACGGTGTATATATATCGACAGTGCGGAAAGGAACAGGGTGAATACAGATACATTGTTCCCCGTACAGTATTCGCGTATTTTATCAGATAATTTCTGAGGTGTGATGAACGTCTTGCGGCCGGAGTTTGTTGTTGTGCTGTTCAGCGCCTGTGGCTTCAGGATTGTCGGCTCAGGAAAAACATCAAACTTGGCATTCCAATATTCCCTGTCGCGAATGAATCGTTCCGATTCTTCATATTTCTTTTCGCTGGCGAGGTGTTCAAAGAAGGATGGTTTACTCACATCTTCAATCGGCAGTTCATTTTTCATCGCCGAATAATACCCCATCACTGCATTTGCGGTCACACTGATTGACCAGGCATCAGCAATCATATGGTGCATCTTGCTGTACACACCGCCGTTTTCGTCGTCCAATTTGAATATGGCAAAATAGCAGAGGTCCGAGTCATAGAGATCAAAAGGAATTTTGGTCTGCTCGGCATCCCATCGATAGAGGTCATCAACACCATTACCACGGCTGAAGTCTATAAAATCAAGTTTTTTCTCTGTATATGGAGACAGGTACTGGCTCGCGTCCCCGTCTTTTTCACGGACGTGAATACGTAAACCGTCATTATTCCTGATCGTTAAGTTGATAGCCCTTTCAAGTGCGGCATAGTCGATCTGACCCTTTAATCGAAGGGTTCCCGCGATAACATTCATACATGTATCCGGATATTTTTGTTCGAGATACCAGATGGATTTCTGCGGTTGTGAAAGCGCAAAATACTCTGTTGAGATTTCCATATTCACTCTTTTCTGCTCGCGGTAAATTGATTCCATTTTTAGTCACCCATCCGAGCGATCCTATGTAAAAACAGAAATATGTGGGTCAGCATTGGTACTATGACATGCTGAGCCATTAAAAAAGCAAGCAGCGCATAATAATACCACTTACAATTGTACACATTCTTATAATGAAACAACAATACAATTTTAGGTTTGTTAGGTTACAGGGATGTATCATTGGTTTAAAAAATCTCGTTATTTATCATGCAAAGAAAATCCATTTCATTCATTTGTGTGTAACCGGCATACTCATTTATTTTTTCAGAGCATACGGACAGTGTATATTGCTGAATGTATGAAGTGGCAATCATGGATCTGACAGGATCTATGAGTACATCGATCTTGCCTGTATCGGAAGGCCAGCCTTCGCCCCTCCACTTAAGATATGATTCCTTTCCTGTCCATACTTCGTTGAAGCGGCGGTCCGTACTGCCCCCTTTCTCATATATATATACTATTTCATTGTCGGTAAATACTCTTTGAGCAACAGCCATATCAGCCGGATTATCTTTCTCAATGTCAACACCGACAGGCAGGTCGCAAATCCCGACGGCAATGGCATTCCTGGTATGTGATATGTTGAAATGCAAATTCGGATGATCCGGGAAATATGGCTTTCCGAAAGGATTGTACCGGATCAGCAGATCACGGCCCGAAACGGAGAGCAGCTCACCCGCCTTATATCGAAGCAGCACTTCCGGATACACGCGAAGTTTTTTGTCGGTCTCAAAACGCATCCGGCTGACCTGGATCTGCTTCTCAGGGGAAATCCGGGGCAGAAGACACCTGAGTATCTCCGGATCCGGCTTATCGCTTATTTCCATCATGAATAACTGCATCATTCCGGCTGCCCGCTTCCCCTCAGTATTTTATGACAACACCCATCAGCCTGCACAGTTCCGCTGCCTGTGCGGGTGCCACAATGGCCCCTGTAAGATCTTCGATCCGAACACCGATTCCGCTGATATCACAAGTACTCAGGTCGATTCCAGCCAGCGCCGTCCCCGACATTTGTGTCTGCGTCATATTGCAGTCGCTGAAAAACACCTTTGCAAGCTTCACCTGCTGAAAATCAGTATTTTCCATGCGGCACGAGCGAAAGGCAGTCCGGTCCATATCCGAACTTCGGAAAAAAGAATAACGCATGATACAATTCTCAAAAACAACGTTTCTGAAAGTTGCTTCACGCATATCGATTCCGGTAAGATTACAGTCCTTAAACACGGTTCGATGAATAAGGGCATGTCCGAAATCCACGTTCATGATGCTGCAGTTTTGAAAGCACACATCCGTAACATCAAGTCCGTGAAGGGCTGTCTGCTGGAAAGTGCAGCCCTCTAATACAAACCGGGCAACGGAGACGTTATCTGCACGTATGTCTTCAAAAAGGATGCCTTGTGCCCTGCCTGCGCACAATACATCATCATCTTCAATTTCATGGTCTGAAAGATCCATGGCATCAAGGTCCCGGGGTATTCCTGGTGCGAGAATATCGGTTTCAACTGTATTTTTCACGTCCTGCAGGTTCATTTTGGGACGAGCCATACTTTACACCCCTTACTTTGTATATTTAACCGGATATCGTGTTGCCTGACAAGGCTTCAAAAGAACATGTGCTCTACATAGAGTTCATTGAAATCCTTGTC
>DIEQ01000061.1:20937-21210 GCA_002418705.1 Mageeibacillus sp. UBA5770
GGATCCGGCCGTCCAGTTCCGCGGGAAGCATGCCTATCTCAATTGCTTTCTCCTGATCTATCTTGACTCCGAAGCCTCCTGCGAGCCACAGCGTGTCTATGTCGGCATATTCTGCGCCGTAACGCTTCAGAAGCACTTCTATGCCTGCCCGGACAGCTGACTTTGCCAGCTGTATCTCACGTACGTCGCGCTGTGTGACCAGGATATCTTCACCCGCCGGCGTCTTTGCCAACGGAAAGCCGGAAGCAAAATACCTGTCATCCAGAAGTCCCG
>DIEQ01000023.1 GCA_002418705.1 Mageeibacillus sp. UBA5770
GAGAGAACTGGCAGGACCCTGGAAATGCCCGTATCACAACAGCCGCATGTGTATGGAAATTATGTCTCGTTTCGTCTGATCCAAGGATTGTATATAAGGGTGATGAAGCTGATTTGTTTTGAAATAAATAACACTACGGAGGTACAATGAACAGAATTGACATGAATTACGAGAATCCGGACTTCGCTCTGCGTTTTGCAGACCCGACCCCAGAGGATGCAGAGACAGTATTATATTTTGTCAGGCAGCTTGCAAAATATGAAAAACTCGAAGATCAGGTGGTTGCAACTGCCGAAAAGTTTTTTCAGACAATTTTTGTACAAAAACATGCCGAGGTAATCCTGGCGGAATACAAGGGCAAGCCTGTTGGCTTTTCTCTTTTCTTCCACAATTATTCGACATTTCTCGGTCAGCCGGGTATCTATCTGGAGGATCTTTATCTTATTCCGGAAGTGCGTAAAATGGGGTTTGGCAAGGTAATTCTTGCCTGTATTGCCCGCCTGGCCGTTGAACGCAACTGCGGACGGGTAGAGTGGTCCTGTCTTGACTGGAATCAATCTTCAAGGGATTTCTATGAAAGCCTCGGTTCCGAGTCGCGCGATGAGTGGATTGGATACCGCCTTTCAGGACAAGCATTAGAAGATCTGGCAAAAATTGTCTGATTGACCGCTGCTGCTTTTCACAAAATTAAAAAGTCATCCGGAAGAATTTATCCGGATGACTTTTTCGATCAGAAGTTAATTTGACAGGACGCTGATTTTTCACTTTTCGGGAAGATATCAGACCTTGACTGTCCAGGCCAGCTTATCTTCAACAACACCCTTTTGGACGCCTGTGATCGTATCATAGAAAAGCTGTGCGATCGGACCGATCTGGTTGTTATTGATCGTGATGACGTGCTCCTCGTACTTGAGCTCGCCGACAGGTGAGATAACTGCAGCTGTGCCTGATCCGAAAGCTTCGGAAAGTCTTCCGGATTTGCCGGCTTCGATCAGTTCGTCAATAGAGATTCTGCGCTCTTCGACTTCCATGCCAAGAGACTTGGCAAGCTCGATGCAGGATCTTCTGGTGATACCGGGAAGGATACTTCCGTTCAAGGCCGGAGTGACAAGCTTTCCGTCAATGACAAACAAAATATTCATTGAACCGACTTCTTCGATATACTTCTGCTCAATTCCATCAAGCCAAAGCACCTGGACGTATCCCTTTTTGTGGGCAATATCCTGGGCGATAAGGCTTGAAGCATAGTTGCCGGCACATTTTGTAAAACCGGTCCCGCCGCGGACTGCACGTACATATGTATCTTCCACATAAATTTTGACAGGATTGATCCCCTGGGGATAGTAAGCACCGGAAGGTGAAAGAATGATCATAAACCGGTATGTGTGTGAAGGACGAACACCAAGATACGGATCTGTTGCTATGACAAAAGGACGAATATAAAGAGATTCCCCCTCGCCTGAAGGTATCCAGTCCTGATCAAGCCGCACGAGCTCCTTGGTAGCATGCACACAGAATTCGGGGTCAACCGGAGGAATAACAAGACGTGCATCCGAATTGTTGATTCTCTCAAAGTTGAGAAGAGGACGGAAAAGATTCACGCTTTTGTCCGGACAGCGATAGGCTTTCAGACCTTCGAAAACAGCCTGTCCGTAATGAAAAACCATTGCGGAGGGTTCTATCAGAAAAGGAGCATAAGGCTCAATTCTTGGATTTATCCATCCTTCGCCCTCAACATAATCCATAATGAACATATGATCAGTGAAATATTGGCCGAACGGCAGTGACTCACCCGGGAGTGGTTTTGCCTTCGGAGCCGTGGTTTTTGCTATTGAAATTGCAGGAAACATCTGAGTATCCTCCTTCGCACTCGTCATTTTATTTGTATTTTAGCATTATAGTACGGTTTGCAGCGAAAAGAACACGAAAAATTCATCTATATGCAAATCAATTTGTTATTCGTCAGAAAAGAGCATGGAAAGATAAGGCTTTCTGATCAATCGTTTAATGAAAATTCAATATTTTCTGAGCAAACGATGAGGTGATACCATTAAAAACAATTGAACAATTGTTCGCTTAATGATACTATTTTATTTGAACAAAATGGCACGTCAATTTAGCTGAGGTTAATTGTATGGTAAGTAAGAATGATGAAAACAAGTCTGTGAATAAGTATTACGAACCGCTTGAGAGCCGTCCCTTCCGCATTGACAGCGATATGCGGCCTATGGGAGATCAGCCGCAGGCAATTGATACGCTTGTGCAGGGATTTGAAGACGGACTTGCCGCACAGACTCTGTTGGGTGTAACCGGATCAGGCAAGACTTTTACAATGGCTAATATTATTGAACGTCTTCAGCGGCCTGCCCTGGTCATCGCGCACAACAAAACTCTTGCAGCACAGCTGTGTGCTGAATTCAAGGCGTTTTTTCCGGACAATGCAGTTGAATTCTTTGTTTCTTATTACGACTACTATCAGCCTGAGGCGTATATTGCATCAACGGATACATATATTGAGAAAGACTCAGCCGTCAACGATGAGATTGACCGGATGCGGCATTCTGCCACATCCTCACTGCTTGAGCGCCGTGATGTCATTGTTGTAGCATCCGTTTCATGTATTTACGGTCTTGGTGACCCGTCAGATTACAGGGATTTAATGGTTAATCTTCGCCCGGGCATGAAGAAGGACCGCGATCAGGTCATTCGGGAACTTGTGAATATTCAGTATTCCAGAAATGATTATGAAGTAAAGCGCGGATATTTTCGCGTCCGCGGAGATACTCTCGACATATTTCCGGCCTCGTCCGAAGAACTCCTCACGCGTGTCAGCTTTTTCGGAGATATGATTGAGAAGATAACGGAAGTCGACCATCTGACCGGAAAAGTGCAGTGGTCGAGGAATTACACGGCTATATATCCCGCATCCCATTATGCTACCAGCAGCGGCAAGATGAAAAAGGCTCTTGAGACGATTGAGGAGGAGCTTGACGGGCGACTTACCGTCATGCGTGAAGAAGGTAAGGTTATTGAGGCGTACCGCCTTGAACAGCGTACCCGATATGATCTTGAGATGCTCAGGGAAACAGGTTTCTGCAAAGGAATTGAGAACTATTCAAGACACCTTGCCCAGCGTGCGCCCGGATCGGCTCCCTATACGCTTATCGACTTCTTCCCGGATGACTACCTGCTCATGATTGATGAGTCCCATGTAACAATACCCCAGGTTGGCGCCATGTATGCAGGGGACAGGTCCAGAAAAGAGAACCTTGTCAATTATGGATTCAGACTGCCTTCCGCATTTGACAACAGGCCGCTGCAATTTCCTGAATTCGAAAAAAGAATGGGACAGACGCTGTTTGTGTCTGCTACACCATCCGTTTACGAGTCCGAACACAGCGGTCAGACGGCGGAACAGATTATCCGTCCGACCGGACTGGTCGATCCGGATATAGCTATCAGACCTGTTGAGGGACAGATTGATGACATTCTGACTGAGATCCGGGCTAACAATGAGAAGGGGGAAAGGACGCTCGTCCTTACACTCACAAAAAAGATGGCTGAAGATCTGTCGGCATTTCTTGCGAACGAAGGCATCCGGGTTAAATACCTCCATTCTGATATTGATACGGTTGAACGTATGAAGATATTAAGAGACTTGAGGCAGGGGCTTTTTGATGTTCTAGTCGGTATTAACCTGCTTCGTGAAGGGCTTGACCTTCCGGAAGTCTCGCTTATCATGATTCTTGATGCGGATAAAGAGGGCTTCCTGCGTTCGGCAAGATCCCTTATTCAGATTATCGGACGAGCAGCCCGTAATGTGAATGGCCGCGTTGTCCTTTATGCCGATAAAGTAACCGATTCCATGTTTGCTGCGATTTCTGAAACGAACAGAAGAAGAGAGATCCAATTGGCATATAATGAGAAAAACAACATTATTCCCCGAAGCATTACCAAAGAAGTAAGAGGCGTCCTTGATACAATCGAAGCAATAAGCAAAGAAGAGGGAATTGAGGCAAAGGAGGTTGAGGGTCTGCTGGATAATAAGACAGCACGCCTGTCGCAGCCTGAGCTCGTCAAGCTGTCCAAGCGCCTTGAGAAGGAAATGAAGGAGTCCGCTAAGAACCTCGATTTCGAAGATGCGGCAAGACTTCGGGATTTACTTGTGGCTGTACGCGGCAGGATTGTTTAATTTACAGGAGGGTTTCGAGTGGCTTCAGAATCAGTATCAATGCAGGGTTTTGTACATTTGCACCTGCACACGGAATACAGTCTGCTTGACGGCGCCATCCGCATCCGTTCCCTTGCAAAGCGGCTGAAAGAGCTGGGTATGACTGCCTGCGCCATTACCGATCACGGTGTTATGTATGGCACCGTTGATTTTTTCCGGATCATGGAAGAAGAGGGTATTCATGCAATAATCGGTTGTGAGTGCTATGTCGCGCCAAGAAGCCGTCTAAGTAAAGAAGGTTCCCCTGACCGGGAGCCTTCGCACCTCATCCTGCTTGCCAAAGATGATGAGGGACTCAAAAATCTGAACCGTCTTGTATCAGCCGGATTTACCGAAGGGTTTTACTATAGACCCCGCATCGACCATGAACTTCTTGAAAAATACAGCGGCGGACTGATTGCTCTTTCTGCATGCCTCGCCGGAGAGATATCTTCGGCTCTGATGAAGGATCAGTTTGAGGAGGCAAGAAGGACGGCGCTCTGGTATGACGAAGTTTTCGGGCGGGGAAATTATTACCTGGAGATTCAAAGCAACACCATTCCGGCTCAGGCAAGAGTCAATCAGCATCTGATCCGCATCTCAAAGGAGACAGGAATTCCGCTGGTTGCGACCAACGACTGCCACTATATGCGTAAAGAAGATGCCAAGGCGCACGATGTCCTGCTTTGCATGCAGACGGGTAAACACATATCGGATAAAGACAGGATGCGCATGCCTACCGATGATTTCTATATTAAATCAGAAGAAGAGATGCGTGCCTTTTTTCCCAATATTCCCTCAGCCATTGAGAATACGGTACTGATTGCAAACGCCTGCCATGCGCGATATTCCTTCGGCAGTTATTTTCTTCCATCATTTGATGTGCCGTCTGATTTTACGGATCATGATGAGTTTCTTCGATCGATATCGGAAGAAGGGCTTGCCCGAAGGCTCGAAGCCGTCAGTGACTCCGAAGAGATTCAGACATACCGTGATCGCCTGACGTATGAACTTTCTGTTATTTCAAAAATGGGATTTACGGATTACTTTCTGATTGTCTGGGATTTTATTAAGTATGCCCGTGATAAGGGCATAATGGTCGGGCCGGGCCGCGGTTCCGGAGCGGGATCCCTGGCTGCATATGCACTATCAATAACAAATATAGACCCTTTGAAATACGGTTTGATTTTTGAACGCTTCCTCAACAGTGAGCGCGTAAGCATGCCCGACTTTGATATTGATTTCTGTTACGAGCGCCGCCCGGAAGTCATTGAATATGTTACAGCCAAATATGGTGCGGACCGGGTAGCCCAGGTAATTACATTCGGAACACTGGCAGCCCGCGCCTGCGTCAGGGATGTTGCCAGGGCGCTTGAAGTTCCGTATGCCGAGAGTGACAGGCTTGCCAAAATGATCCCGTTTGCAATTGGCATGACCATTGAGAAGGCACTCGAATTATCCTCTGATCTGAAGTTGGCCTACACAACAAATGAAGTAGCCAAAGACGTGCTGGATACGGCGATTCTTTTTGAAGGAATGCCCAGACATGCTTCCACTCATGCGGCAGGAGTTGTTATTTCAAGCGGACCGCTTACGGATGTGGCCCCGCTTTCCAAAAATGACGAATCGATCGTTGTCCAGTTTGCAAAAAATAACGTAGAGGCTATCGGTCTTCTGAAGTTCGACTTTCTTGGGCTCCGTACGCTTACCGTTATGCGGGACACTGCTGAAACGGTCCTGGAGAATCTTGGAACCGTTATTGATTTCGACCGGATTCCGATGGATGAACCTGCTGTTTATGATATGATCGGCCGTGGGGATACAGAGGGTGTTTTTCAGCTTGAAAGTGCGGGCATGACCAATTTCATGACAGAACTTGCGCCATCGTCGCTTGAAGACATCATCGCAGGTATTTCGCTTTACCGTCCGGGACCGATGGATCAGATACCCCGGTATGTGAAGGCAAGGCATGACCGGAGCCTCATACACTACGATCATCCTCTCCTTGAACCAATCCTGAGTGTCACATATGGCTGCATGGTGTATCAGGAGCAGGCCATGCAGATTGTAAGGGATCTGGCAGGGTTTTCAATGGGACAATCCGACAATATCCGCCGCGCCATGTCCAAGAAGAAGCCGGATATTATTGAAAAGTACCGCAAGATGTTCGTTTACGGCGGTATTGATGAACTCGGACGTACGGTTGACGGAGCCGTTGCACGGGGAGTCAGCCTGGATACAGCCAATAAAATATTCGATGATGTGACGATGTTTGCGGGGTATGCTTTCAACAAGTCCCACGCGGCTGCATATGCGGTTGTCGGGTATTTTACCGCATTTCTGAAATATCATTACCCTACGGAGTTTATGGCAGCCATGCTCAACAGCTACCGCGGCAACCTGACACAGGCGGCCTGGTATGTGTCCTGCTGCAAAAAGATGGGACTTAAAGTTCTTGCTCCGGATATCAACAAAAGCCAGGCCAAGTTCACAACCGAGGGGGAAGGCTGCATCCGGATCGGTCTTTCCGCCGTAAAAAATGTCGGGGAAGGAGCAATCAGCCAGCTTGTTGCGGAGCGGACAGAAAATGGGGCTTTTGCAACCTTCGGTGATTTTTTAAGAAGAATGTTTACATTCGATATGAACCGCAAGATGATTGAGAGTCTGATTCTTGCCTCTGCGCTGGATTCATTCAATATTTCCCGTTCACAGCTTATTGCTGCGACGGATCCTTTTTTCGCTCAGCTTGCCTCATCAAAGAGAAATCTTATGGAAGGGCAGCTGTCGCTTTTCGGCTTGTCGGATGAGACGGAGGACAGCACTCTTTCTGAGCCGTCATATCCGGTTATGGATGAATTTACCGTTTCAGAAAAACTTACAAGGGAAAAGGAAGTACTTGGGCTCTATGTCTCCGGGCATCCGCTTGAAGAATATAAAAAATCAATTGCTTATTCGACTAACACGGATAGCTCTGCTTTTGTTTCGGCATCAGGCGAAGAAGATGCCGTTGCTGAACGGATCCTTTCGGATAATGATCTGGTAACCATGGCCGGACTTCTCCTTACCCGTTCAACAAAGACCACAAAAAAACAGGAAATGATGGCTTTTCTTCTTATGGAAGACCTGCTTGGCAGCTATGAAGTTATCGTATTCCCAAAAGTGTTTCAGACTTATGCGCATCTTCTTCAGGAAAACCGTGTTCTTCTGATCAGGGGCAGGGTCAGTATTCGTGAAGATGAACCGCCCAAGCTGATCGCCGAGAGTTTTTCAGAACTTTCCAGGAATGCTGCCGATCGAAAAGCCGACCCGGTATCCAACAGGAATGACAGTTTTTCCGGAAGAACATATGAAAAGACGGCAGCTAGTAAAGACGCAGACAATCAGGCCCGGGATAAGATAGAAATGGAAAATACAAAAGCAGGCGGATATGCTCCAAAAGCAGCACCGCCCGGCCTACAGCGGCTTGGGATCCGTTACGAAGGACAGGAGAACGATGCAGGTTACAAGAGGCTCTTAGCAGCGTTTGAATATTTTCACGGTCCGATGCAGGTCATCATGTTTTTATCTTCGCAAAAAAAGAACATAAAACTCACGGCTGAATACTGGGTGGACCCGTCAAATGACATTTTAAAAGAGATTTCGAAAATTTGCGGTTCAGATAACATGGCAATTTTTTGATGACTCTTCCGATTTTTTCGCTATACCTGTATAATGGCAATAGTAACAAACAACGAAAAGAATTTTGACAAAAACGGGAAGCAGGAGTGTGATTACAATGGCTGAAGAATACAATGCGACAAATTTACCGAACCTTAAGGATATGGTGGCTCCAAATTATGATAATATTCCGAAGTCTGACGTGCCTGTAATCCGAGGCATTGGTGTTCTTACCAGCGGCGGAGATGCTCCCGGAATGAATGCGACGATTCGTGCGGTTGTACGTGCGGGCCTCCATACAGGTCATAAAATCTTTGGCGTTACGCGAGGCTACCACGGATTGTGGAAAGGCGAAGTTGAAGAACTTAATGGACGGGATGTTTCCGAGAAGCTCCAGCGCGGCGGTACTTTCCTTATGACAGCACGGTCGAAGACTTTTGAGACACCTGAGGGTGTTGTTAAAGGTGCCAAAATGTGTAGTGTCTTTGGCATTGACTGTCTTGTGGTAATCGGCGGTGACGGCTCCTACCGGGGTGCGAGGGATCTTGCACGGTTAGGAATCCCCGTGATCGGACTGCCCGGCACAATCGATAACGACATAGCATCGACTGAATATACGATCGGTTATGACACCGCCATGAATACGGCGATGGAAGCCATCGATAAGCTGCGCGATACGGCATCTTCTCACGAACGCTGCAGCGTAATTGAAGTAATGGGAAGAAAAGCCGGATATATTGCCCTCAATGTCGGAATAGCTACAGGTGCAGAGGTTGTCCTTATACCTGAACAGGCATACGATTTTAACAGGGATGTTGTCAAAGTTATTCTTGACGGTCGAAATGCCGGCAAGCGCCACTATATTGTCATTGTTGCGGAAGGCGCCGGGAAAGCAGTTGAAATTGCCCAGCGAATCGAGGAGACGACAGGCATCGAAGCGCGGCCAACCATCTTAGGTCATCTGCAGAGGGGCGGCAGCCCGACTGTCCGGGATCGTACGATGGCGAGCCTGATGGGTGTGCATGCGATAGAGTGCATTAACGAGGGAAGACTTAACCGTCTTGTTATTTTCAAGGAAGGCAGAATTACTGATGTTGACATTGAAGAAGGCCTCAAAATGACAAAAACAATTTCGGAACAGGATCTTTCCAGGGCAAAAATATTGACTTGAGGATTTTATGAAAATAAAAGTAACTTGGACGATACCCAATATTCTGACCACAATCCGTTTGGCTGCTATCCCGTTCATGGCGGGCTTCATACATGCAAGCGGAAGACCCGGTGAAGAAGGGCATTTCTTCAGTATTGTCGCTTTTTGCTTTTTTGTCGGAATCTGGCTGACGGATGCGGCCGACGGCTTTATTGCGCGGCACTTCAATCAGATATCTGAGTTCGGTAAGATATATGATCCATTTGTTGACAAGCTTTTTCAATTTACGACAGCATTCATGCTGTTTCTGATCGGAAGAATGCCTCTATGGGTAGTTATCTTTATCATCGCTAAAGAAACTGTATTTATTCTTGGCGGAGCATATCTGCTGCAGAAGCATCGGGTGGTCTCTTATTCAAGATGGTACGGAAAGCTTTCAACAGTGATCTTTGTCCTCGCTTTTGCAGTGGTATTTTTTGTGCCGTACGAAATGCGTTATATTACAAACTTTATTTTCATTGTCCCGGTAATGATGTCGACTTATGCAACGGTTCGATATGGGATTTCTATGCTTAAAGACATCGCAAAGGCTTCCGGTTCGGAATCGCAGGAACACAGCAAACCATAATGGACGAGAGTCTGAAGGATAAATATGTATACAACATTTGAAGAAGAGAAGAGGAAGACCCTCCTTGACGGGCGCTCCCTCTATACTCTTGAGTTTGATAAAATCCGTACCATGCTGTCCTCACATGCACGAAGTATTTACGGTAGAGAGCTCTGCGAGGAGCTTTTACCATGCTCGGATATAGCTTCGGTAAATACCTGGCAGGATGAAACCGACAGTACTGTGACATATATACTCAGAGAAGGGCAGCTTCCGCTTTCGGGTCTTTCGGACATTCGTGAATCCCTGTCCCTGGTATCAGCGCAGGGTACACTTTCCATGAAAAGTCTTTTGGGAATTGCCGGATTTCTCCGTGCGATAGACCGCATCAGGGCCGTACATCCCAAGGACAGAGACGAAACTGAATCCAGCGGACTTTTTTCGCGGGTCAGGATGCTTATGCCCGCGCCCTCTCTTGAGAAAGAAATTTCCTTTTGCATTGCCTCAGAAGATGAGATGAATGACCGTGCCAGCGACGCTCTTTATTCAATTCGAAGACATATCAAGGATACGCAGACCAGCGTCAGGGATATCCTTGAGCGTATAATACGCCAGCATCCGACTGCCCTTCAGGAGCAGTTGGTGACGCTGCGCGGCGAGCGATATGTCGTACCGGTAAAGTCCGAGAAGCGAAGTGAGATTCCCGGTATTATTCACGATACCTCATCATCCGGACAGACAATTTTTGTCGAACCGATGGCTGTTGTAGAGGCTAACAACAAAATCCGTGAATGGCTCGCTGAAGAGAGAGAAGAAATTGAACGGATTCTTCAGCATCTTTCCGGCCGGGTTGAGGCTTTCAAAAGTGAACTTCAGGTTGATGTCGAGCTCATTAAAGAGATCGACTTCCTCAGTGCAAAGGCGAATCTCTCCATTACAATGAAAGCATCAAAGCCGATATTTAATCAGGAGGGCCGTATTCTGCTGCGTAAAGCAAGACATCCGCTGATTCCCAAGGACAGGGTGGTACCGATTGATTTTGCAATCGGTGATGCATATAGGACGCTGGTGATTACAGGTCCCAATACAGGCGGAAAAACAGTTTCGCTAAAGACCTGCGGTCTATTTTGCCTTATGGCGATGGCCGGTCTTCAGATTCCCTGCCTCGATCATTCAGAGGTCTCTGTATTTGACCAGATCCTGGCCGATATCGGAGATGAACAGAGTATTGAGCAGAGTCTTTCGACCTTTTCGTCACATATGAAGAATCTTGTTTCGATTATAGACAAAACAGGACCATCTACGCTTGTTCTTGTTGATGAACTTGGTTCCGGAACAGATCCGTCCGAGGGAGCTGCTCTTGCGATTGCAATTCTTGACCATCTTCGAAAACAAGGGGCTGTCACTGTTGCCACAACACATTATAAAGAGCTCAAGGGCTATGCTATCGAGACCGAAAGCGTTGAGAATGCCTGCTGCGAATTTGACACGGAGACACTATCTCCGACATACAGACTGCTGATCGGTCTTCCAGGTGTCAGCAACGCATTTTTGATCTCTAGAAAACTTGGACTGTCACAGGAAATTATCGATGCTGCCCAGACACTTCTTTCGGATGAAGGTATTCGTTTTGAGGAGCTGTTATCGGCTGCAGAGAGAAATAACCGCGAAAGTGAAAAGCTTAAGAAAGAAATCCGCCAGATGCGTGAACTTGTTAAGGAACAGGAACTCGCGCTGATACGGGAACGGGAAGAGCTAGAGAAAAAGAAAGACCTGATCCTTCAAAAGGCCAGGGAAGAACAGAAAGAACTTCTAGCAGATGCCCTCGAAGAAGCAGACCAGATCCTCAAAGACTTGAGGCGTTCGATACGCGAAGAGAACCAGCAGGCAGCTGAGGAAAAAGTTCAGCTGATCCGCAGAAACCTTCGGGCCGGATTGTCTGATATTGATGTCGAGGCAGAAAAGAATCGTGCAAAAATGCCGGTCCCGGGTGAAATCCCTGATGTGATACGTACCGGCGGACTGTATTACTCTCCGTCTCTCGGCGCTTCCGGAACCATCGTAAAGGGACCCGACAGCCGCGGAAACTGTGTCCTGCAGTCCGGATCCCTTCGATTGAATGTAACAAGAGATTCTCTTCGATATCCCATAGAGGGACAGGAAGGGCAGAAAGCCAAAGAAGCTTCCGGCAAGAGCCGTTCAAGGTCGGTATCTCAAGCCAGAAAAGAAGGCGGAGCCACGGACATCCGCATGCAGCGCTCATCATCGATCATGCCGGAAATTCAGCTTCTGGGGATGACGGTTGATGAAGCGATTACAACACTTGACCGGTATCTCGATGACTGCGTACTTGCCAATATTGCCACAGTGCGTATTGTTCACGGAAAAGGCACAGGAGCGCTGCGTTCAGCTGTTACGCAGCACCTGCGCTCTGACAGGCGTGTAAGCAGCTTTCGCCTCGGCACGTATGGTGAAGGCGAAGACGGAGTGACGATAGCACAGCTGTAATACCCTGTATAAAATAAACCGCTCCTACTTAATAAATTCCCTGAACAGTGAAGGGCCGGATTCGAAAAAGACTCCGGTTTTTTCTGCTTCCGTTTCACAGTAATTATTGATGCCTGTCCTGGACAGCGTATCACTGCGGTAGAGAAGGAAGGGTACGGGGGCTTCGCTGTGTGTCCGTATTGAGACAGGCGTCGGATGGTCAGGAAGGACCATTATTTTATAGTCCTCACCGGTTTTCAGGCGATTGTATTCGAGATACCTCCACACGGGTCCCGCAATAAATTCGTCGATTTTTTCAATGGAGAGAACTTTTCCGTCCGGATCGCCGTGATGACCGCATTCGTCCGGTGCCTCGACATGAAGATAGATATAATCAAGCCCGGAAGCGAAGCCCATTATTGCAGCCTTCCCTTTTCCGGCAAAATTGGTGTCGAGGGTTCCTGTCGCGCCTTCCACTTCGATTACATCAAGTCCGGCACATCGACCGAGTCCGAAAATCAGGTCAACTGCTGAGATGACTGCACCTTTACGGCCGTAGGTTTGCCGGAAATCAGCCATTGCAGGTTTGGTTCCCTGTCCCCAGAGCCAGATGGAATCAGCCGTATTCAGGCCTTTTTCCCGGCGTTTCACATTGACAGGGTGATCTTTAAGGATGCTGCAGGAGGCTTCCATAAGGGCAAGGATACGATCAGAACCTTCACCGGACGGGAGATATCCTTTGATGTTCTTGCCGGATATGTCATGAGGCGGGGTAA
This sequence comes from Mageeibacillus sp. UBA5770, assembly GCA_002418705.1. Next base: position 12,888 of record DIEQ01000023.1, read on the forward strand.
GGACTGTATTGCCGGGCCCGTGCTGCCAGATCATGCAGTGGCGGTAGCTTTTACCGGGGAAGAAGTGAAGGTCATCGGCAGAAAGGTGTTTCTCAATTTCCTTTATGAGTTCACCGGCTTCCTGTGTTGAAATTTCACCTGAAGAATAGTCGAGCATAGTCATATCCGCATAGATATCGGTTGAGGGATTTTCTTTTGAAAGACTAACAAGATTGCAGCGGAACACCATGTCAGTCGGGGCCATTTCAATGCCGAGACTCAGGGCTTCGAGAGGTGAACGCCCTGTATAGTAGATGTTGGGGTCATATCCCATGACGGACATGTTTGCCGGGCCGCTTCCCGGCTCCATCCCCGCGGGAACCGTCTGGACGATACCGCACATGGATTTTTGTGCAAGCTGGTCGATATTGGGCTTTCGGGAATACTGCAGAGGTGTCATCCCGTTAAATTTTGAGACGGGAAGATCTGCCATTCCGTCACCTAGTAAAATGAAATATTTCATGTTAAATATTGAAGAAGCCGTGGTGATACAAGGCTTCTTCGATTCCCCTTATCTGCCGAAGTTCCCAACGGCTTTTTGTCAGTCGTTTGTCGAAATATATCAGATTCTGCGTACACGCCTGACGACAAAGCCTGCGTCAGAGCGCCCGGTGCCGTCTGTCTCACGAAATCGTGCAATTGCAGCGGAAATAACTGCTATAAGAGCGGTATCTGTTTCCTGCTGCTGCGGCGCCTTATCAACAGACACCGTCTCTTTGGGCGCCTTGGCGCGGTGGAAAAATGAAAACATAAACATCTGCCTCCTGTACGTTTGATGGCATGTTTGCTATGCTGATAACAAATGTTATTGTAAAAGCTTTCGCAGGGTTAAAAACCCTATGACATCTATTAAATTACACGCCGGCTGATACGTCAATCAAAACGAGCGAAAAGGAAGCGTAATATATGGAAACATCACAAAACACGACTTTACCTGATATATCGGATGCCCCCCCGCGGCTATTTATTTTTGTCGGAGCTTACGGAAGCGGTAAATCAGAGGTATCCGTACATTTTGCGAGAAAACTCCGCAGGGAAAATCCGGACCGGAAGGTTCTTTTAGCTGACCTTGACATTGTGAATCCCTTTTACCGGTCCGTGGATGCCAGGGATATTCTCGAAAAAGAGAACATCCGTGTAATCGCGCCGAATTTTGCAAATACGAACGTTGATGTCCCTTCTGTATCCGGCGAGATGTATGCAATATTCGATGACCCTGATTATATCGGTGTTTTTGACATCGGCGGGGAAGATATGGGGGCCCGTATCCTGTCCAGCATGCGGACACGGTTCTCCGGCATTTCGTACAGAGTATATATGGTGGTCAATACACTCAGGCCTTTTACCTCAAATGCTCAAAGCATTGCAGACATGGCTCAGGAACTTTCTGCGGCTGCACGGCTCCCGATTCATGGGCTGATCGACAACACAAACCTGCTCATGGAGACTGCACATGACGAACTTCTGCATTCCTACCCCATACTCGCTGAAGCGTCCGGGATCACCGGAATTCCACTTGTATACGCCAGCGGAATTGATGAATGTCTTCCGCCGGAATGGGACGGATATACAAATAAAGGAATACCACTCTTGAGAATGAAGAGAACAGTGTTGTATAATGACAAATAAATAAAATTAAGCGGTAAGGAAGTAGCACGCAAATGGATGTTCTGATTGGCATTCTTATTGTGATAGTCATACTGATATTTGTTGTTGGAATATTGGTTATGAATGTGATCCGCGCTGTCCGCGCCTTTCGAAGTGCAGCTAATTCCAAGGCTGTGCAGATTGCTGCCGAAATGGCGCAGGAAATTCTCTCCGGAGATGCAGGTGATATTTCAATCGATCTCCTGAGTTCCCAGAAGCCAAGGTCCATCTCGGATATGACTTCTGTTTATGCACCTTCGATCGCCAGGGATTTTCCGGACCTTAACTTAAAACAACTGATTTCATCCGCAGGCGACAAACTCTGCGCGGCACTTTATGCCATCATGGAAGGAACTTCAGATGGCTCCGGGCTGCCTTCTTCCGCAGCCGGATTTTCCGGTGATGAGTCTCTGTCAGGCGAAAGCGGTCACGACGGGTACCTTTATCTGGGGGCTACCTCCGCGTTTGCCGCACAGATACAAAGACAGATTGAAGCACTTACCGCCGAAGATAAAAATGAATACTTCGAGAGGGTACGAATACACAAGACCGGTATCAAGTCATATACAAAAAATGCCGGGACATGTTCCATTACACTTCAGACAGCCATTGAATATTTGCATTACATCACGCAAAATGGGGTTGTGGTCTCAGGCAGCCGGCAGACTGTCGAGCAGGCGCGATACGATATATCGCTGATATATGTTCACGACGAGAGTATGCTGGCATCTTCACAGACTACGGCCGTATCGGTGACATGTCCCAATTGCGGGGCACCGGCCAGGGGACTCGGACTCCGAGCCTGCGAATACTGTGGCTCCGCCCTTGAGACAATCGATATCCGCATATGGAGAATCAACCAGTTTACCTTAAGTTAGCGTACAGGAATAAGAATCAGTCTTGAATGCGAAAGCAAGAAATGGGAGGAAAGAAAATGGGACTAATCAAAGCACTGGGCAATGTGATTGCAGCAGGATCGCAGGCAGTAACTTCCGTTGTTTCAGACCAGTATCTCGAGTATTTTACATGTGATTCGCTCGGGCCGGAAGTTCTGGTAAAGCGCGGAGCCAAAAAAGTCAAGAACGGCAGCAACAAAGGTGATTCCGATGTCATTTCCAACGGTTCCAAAATTGCAGTACCTGAGGGAACCGCACTGCTTCTTGTTGATAATGGAAAAGTGACAGATTTTACAACAGAATCCGGTCTTTATACCTGGGATTCGTCTTCCGCACCTACAATGTTCGGTGCTGACGGCCTTAAAAAGGGTTTTATTGATTCGTGTAAAGAAATTGTCGATCGTTTTAAGGCAGGAGGTATTGTCAATTCCGAACAGCGTGTCTATTTTGTCAACATGCTTGAAAACGTTGACAATAAGTTTGGAACGCCTTCCCCGATGCCTTATGATGACCCGACATACATGGGTATTTATATCCGCCTCAACGGAACATTTTCCTTTAGAATTGAGAATCCTGTGGCATTTTTCCAGGCCATTGCAGGAAATGTATCCGATACCTATGCAAAGACGACGCTTATGTCACAGGCCAAGACAGAATTTATTTCCAAGTTCGTCGAGGCCCTGAACCGCTGCGGTGCCGGCGGAGACGGCATTAAGTATAACCGACTGCCTTCCGAGCAGACGCGTTTCACAAAGCATATGAACGAAGTCCTCGATGAAGAGTGGCTCCAGGGACGCGGCATGGTCGTTGTGTCCGTCGCTATCGGCGGCATTACCCCTGACGATGAATCCAGAAAACGCATTCAGGAATTCGACCGTGATATCCTTCTCTCAAGCAATCCGAATATGCTCGCTGCCCGTATGGGTGCAGCCTCTGCAGAAGCCATGGTTGCTGCCGCAAATAATGAAGCCGGCGCAGCTACAGGGTTCATGGGCATGGGCATGGTCGGAGGAATGGGTCAGATGGGAGGCGCTGCCGGCGCCCCTGCACTCGGATATTTTGCCGCCCAGAACGCAGCCCAGGCTGCTTCCGCGGCAGGTGCTGCACCGACAGCCGCCCCTGTCGGAGGCTGGACATGTACCGGCTGCGGACATTCCGCAAACACCGGCAAGTTCTGTGCGGAATGCGGAATGCCCAAGCCTCAGCCGCCAGCCGGCTGGGACTGCGCATGCGGCAAAAAAGGCAACACCGGAAGATTCTGTTCTGAATGCGGAAAACCCCAGCCTGCAGCGATAAAAGGCTGCGCATCCTGCGGATGGATGCCTAAGGCCGGAGAGAGCACACCTAAGTTCTGTCCGGAGTGCGGGAAACCGATCCAATAACGTATCACGATTATGCATACCTTTTAACAGGGAATTTGGGAGCCGGACAGATAATCTGTCCGGTTTCTATTTTTTTATAGTCAGCTGTTTTGGTTTACAATTTACGAAAAAAGTTGACAATCGAAAAATATAGTTTACAATCAAAGAAAAAAGGAGCGTGACTATGCATTTGAATAACACTAAGCCGAAAAATAATTCATCTCTGTCCTCTCGCGAAAACAGAAAAAACAAACTGTTCGCCCTTACGCTTGTTCCGCTATTTACTGTTCTGATGATCGTTTCTGCAAAAATTGTTATTCCTGTGCCTGTCATTCCAATCACGCTCCAGGTTACCGTCGCCATAATGTCCGGCCTGCTTCTCGGTGCGAGGCTGGGCTTTTTGTCACAGTTACTCTATCTGTTCATGGGTCTGATGGGCTTGCCTGTATTTGCCAGGGGCGGCGGAATCGGATACGTAGTAACCGGCTCTTTCGGGTATCTGGTCGGATTTGCTTTTTGTGCGCTGATCGGTGGTATATTGGCTGACATTTTAGACAAGCGTACGAACAAAGTTCGGGTATCCTATGTTCGCATCCTGCTTATCTCATTCACGGCACTTATTGTATGCTACCTGTTCGGGATTACCTATCTGTATTTTCTGTCCAATTTTTATACCGGGTTCGCCGGTACTAAATATAGTCTCATGACAACACTTGCCTACGGAGCCATTCCGTTTATCGGGAAGGATATTTTACTGTGCATTCTTGCTGCCGAATTGACCCGCAGGCTGTGGCGATTCCGTTTTCGCGCCGTACCGGTCCGAAACAGGGACTACAAAGAAACGGCCCCTGCAGATGCTGCAGAAGCCATTCAGACGGTTTCAGGACCGGCTGATGCCGTGGAGAATTAAGTCAGTCAGGATCAGGCAGCCATTCTCCTTACGGATAAATTAAGACTTCAAATCCTTTTTCAGATAAATTGAGTATGATGCAGCTATACACGTCAGCATCACGGCAATCCCCAGCAGTACAAATTTCATTTGAAACCCTTCCCGGACCAAGGTGGCAGGTATTCCATAATCAAGCGGCGAGAAGTAGGACAGGTAAATGATTCCGTCGATCTTTTTTTCAAAGGCATTAGCAAAAATACCGAGGATATATGTACCGAAGACAACTCCGGTTGCAGCTGATGCCACCTGACGTGCGCTTTTCAGAGTGACGGACAGTAAAAATCCGATGCACAGGAATACCATCCCGGTGAAAAACATTCCTGCCATAATGGTAACCATGCCTTCTGCTGCTTTGGTAAGACTGGTGTCCTCAGTCTTAAAAAAGAGCAGCGAAATCAATGATGCCGCTGTAACAGCCAGGCTATAGAAAAAGAATGTGATGACACAGGCCAGAAGTTTTTGGAAGAAGATGTCGGATCTTCTGACCGGCTGTGCATAAAGGTATTCGATGGTACCGGAAGTTTCTTCTCCAATCAGAGAATTGGCACCGCGCAAGGCAGCATAACAGCCGCCGGCCAGAGCAATATACTGCATTTCATACGCAAAAAATTCTACAATATTAGAGAAGTCCGGCATTTGGTCAAGACCGAATGCCGCGAGCATCTCCGGTGAAAAAGCAGCTGTTTCTGCTGTAATCAGCTCTCCCATATTGCCTGCGCCCATACTCGGGAAAAATGCCATAAAAAAGAATACGAAAACGGCAAGGATAGAAGACCAGATGATCAGTCCTTTGCGAAGATTAAATAATTCAAGCCGTAAAACATTCATCAGGCATGTCCTCCTTCATAATAAGATAGAAACCGGCTTTCCAGGCTTGCATTTTCTACGATGAAGTCTTTGGGCGAAAGTGTGTTCAAATATGTGAGAAGCTGCTCAGATTCGCCTTTGTAAAGGAATGTATATTCATTCCCGCCGGTATGTAAAAGATGTGAAGCTTCCCCCGGTAACGTCTCAAGCGTGCGGGATGAGTCCTCAAGTGTAACGGTTACAACTTTTTCCTTCTTACTGTTAGCAGTCAGATCCTCCATTTCGATAATCCTGCCCTCTTTGATAAAAGCGGCACGTCTGCAGTTTGTCTGAACTTCTGTAAGGTTGTGACTTGAAAAGAGGATTGTTGCACCGGCCCTGTTGAGTTTTTTTAAGTATTCGAACAGGTATTTCTGGATCAGGGGATCAAGCCCGTTAGTAGGCTCGTCAAGAATGATCAGTTTCGGGTTGTGGATCAGGGCCTGTGCTATGGCTGCTTTTTTCTTATTGCCAAGAGAGAGGTCTTCGAATTTTTTTGTAGAATCCAAATCGAAGATATCGCAGAGTTCTTTCTGAAGACTCCGGTAATCTGAAGGATTCTTATGATGGAAGCGAAGCGTCGTTTCCATTAACTGGCTGACCCGCATATCCGGATAATACCGGACTTCCCCCGGGACATATCCGAGGTCTTCCTTGATTTTGGCACTGTCTTTTATGATATCCAAATCAAAAATCGAAGCGGATCCCTGATCGGGCTTTAAGAGGCTCAGAAGAAGTTTGATTGTTGTCGATTTACCGGCACCGTTTGGTCCGATAAAACCGAATATTTCACCTTCCTCCACATCAAAGGTTACACTTTCGACACCTCGGCTTTTACCGTAATATTTTTTGAGTTCATGAATTGAGATAACAGACATATGCAGTACCTCCACCTGAAAAATTGACCCGCCGGTCAAATACATAATTACTCTTGATCCTCGATCATGTCAATAATTAATAAATATATGATCCGGCATTGCATTTGCATTTCCAAAAACGCAAAGCTATAATCAATTCATGTTTTTATTTCATGGGAGGACAAATATGGCAAAAGTAACTTTTAGACAGGAACGCTGCAAGGGCTGCGGTCTATGCGTATCTGTATGTCCGAAAAAAATATTACAGGTTGATAATTCCCGATTGAACAGTAAAGGATATCACCCGATTTCCTGTATTGACCAGGCTTCCTGCATAGGATGTACTTTCTGTGCGGTCCAGTGCCCTGATTCAGTAATAACAGTAGAAAAGTGAGGAGAAAAATTCATGACTAAGAGAGTCCTGATGAAGGGAAATGAAGTTATTGCTGAAGCGGCTGTCCGCGCAGGCTGCCGTCATTATTTCGGTTATCCGATTACACCTCAGACAGAGGTCATGCATTACATGGCCAAGAGAATGGTTGAAGTCGGCGGCTGTTTTGTACAGGCCGAGAGCGAAGTGGCTGCTATTAATATGGTATACGGTGCGGCTTCGGCCGGTGCCAGAGTTCTTACCTCCTCGTCCTCCCCGGGAATCAGCCTGAAGCAGGAGGGCATTTCATACATCGCAGGAGCGGAACTTCCGGCTGTTGTCGTTAATATTGTCCGCGCGGGTCCGGGACTCGGCGGCATACTTCCGGCACAGGGAGATTATTTTCAGGCAACAAAGGGCGGCGGACACGGCGATTACAGAAACATCGTTATTGCACCCGCGTCCATACAGGAACTTTATGAGATGACCGTTGAGTCATTTAATTTGGCAGACCGATACCGTATGCTGGTCATGATCCTCGGCGACGGTACTCTTGGTCAGATGATGGAGCCTGTTGCGTTTCGCGATGTCGAGCCTGTCACAGCTACGGATAAGTCATGGGCGACCACCGGCCGCCATGGTAAAGAAATGCATAACGTTATAACGTCGATTTATATTGATCCTGATGACCTTGAAAGAAAAAACAACGAACTACAGGCAAAATACGCTGTTGTCACAAAAGAGGAGACTCGCTTTGAGTCATTGAATATTGAAGGCGCCGAGATTGTCTTCACCGCCTACGGCACATGCAGCCGTATCTGCAGGAACGTTATCCGCCAGGCTGCCGAAATCGGCATAAAGGTCGGCATGATTCGTCCGATCACCCTGTGGCCTTTTCCATCGGAAGAAGTGGCACGTGTTGCTGCCCTTGATCACGTAAAAGCTTTCCTTGATATCGAGCTGAATGCCGGACAGATGGTTGAAGACGTCAGACTCGCTGTGAACGGATCGAAGCCGGTTCACTTTTACGGACGCATGGGCGGTAATATGCCGACGCAGAAGGAAATCCTGGATCAGCTTGTCCTGATTCATAAAGGAGAGGTGAACTAAGATGCCGATTGTATACGAACCAACCAAAGGACTCATCGATAAGCCATTTCACTACTGTCCGGGATGTACGCACGGTATTATCCACAAAATAATTGCGGAAGTCATGTGTGAAATGGGTATACTTGAGACTACCGTCGGAGTATCCCCTGTCGGATGCACCTATAATAACTATGAGTATTTTGCGTGTGATATGGTGCAGGCTGCCCATGGCCGCGCTCCCGCCGTAGCTACGGGGATCAAGCGCGTCCATCCGGAGAACATGGTGTTTACCTATCAGGGTGACGGAGATCTTGCATCAATCGGCGCTGCTGAAATACTGCATGCCGCAGCACGCGGTGAAAAGATTTCGGTATTCTTCGTCAATAACGCAGTATACGGTATGACCGGTGGACAGATGGCCCCGACAACACTGCTTAATCAGGTTACGACAACCTCTCCTTTTGGGCGTGATTCTTCACTTCAGGGATATCCTATGAATGTCAGCGAACTGCTGTCCACACTGCCGGGTGCAAAATACATCGAACGCGTCGCCCTGAATAATTTCAAGAATATCCAGACAGCCAAAAAAGCGATTGCCAGGTCTTTCCGCGTTCAGCAGCAGGGGCTTGTNNTATGGTTGAATTCCTTTCCACATGTCCGACGAACTGGGGAAAAGAACCTGTTGAAGCGCTTCGCTGGCTCGAAACTGACATGATGCCGCAGTATCCGCTCGGTGTATACAAAGGAAAGGATCTGGAGGTGTAAGGAAATGATTGATTTTTCGATTATTCTTGCCGGCTTCGGCGGTCAGGGAATTCTTTCCGCCGGTAAAATGGCAGCAGAAGCAGCCCTTATTGAGGGTCATGAAGTATCCTGGTTTCCGTCTTATGGCCCGGAAATGCGCGGAGGTACCGCAAACTGTTCCGTTGTTATTTCCGATGACGTCATCGGATCTCCGGTAATCAACGAAGCAGATGTACTGATTGCCCTTAATCAGCCTTCACTGGAAAAATTCGAAGAGACGTTAAAGCCCGGCGGGATTATTATTATTGACTCCTCACTGATAAAAATTGCCCCTCAAAGGACTGATATCCGGTTTATTCCAATAGCATCATCAGAAATTGCGAATGAACTGGGAAACATGGCATATGCTACAATCGTTCTGCTTGGCTGTCTTTCAGCATCAACCGGGTGCTTTAAAAGAGACTCTTTTGAAGCGGCACTATATGAAGTTCTGCCTGAGCGCAGGCACTCCATGATCCCGGCAAATTTAGATGCGTTTGACAGAGGAGCGGCTTTTGCATGAAAAAGCAATATGCCAAATGTTAATATTTTTACAAAAATCAAAATATTTTAATGGGGAGCAGTGAGATCTGCTCCCTTTTTGCATTCAAAGTGTTGTCACAAAATCACAATAGGGTATAATCAGTTTAAGAGTAAAAAGCTCGCAATTAATATTGTTAGAGCATGGGGGTACTTATGGATCAGGCATATTTGTTTAATACAGGCAATGACTATCATAGTTATAACTTGTTAGGATCCAGACCCTATAAACATGAAAACGGAGAAGAAGGGTATCATTTTGCTGTTTGGGCTCCGCATGCCAGACAAGTAAGTGTTATCGGCGACTTCAATGACTGGCTGCCTGATGCCTCGCCTATGCAGCCTTTACGCGAGACCGGGATCTGGGTCTGCAATATTCCCGATGCTATGCAGTGGGACCGTTACAAGTACCTTGTTATCGGCGCTGACGGCAGAACGTATGACAAGATTGATCCGTATGCAAGACACTGCGAGACCCGTCCATATGATGCCTCTGTCCTGTATGATTCCAATGATTATGAGTGGCACGATCAGAAGTATATGAAGTCTTGCCCGGATGCGCTTTTACCGAGGCCGATCAACATATATGAGCTGCATCTTGGTTCCTGGCGGCGGTTTGAGGACGGTAATTTTATGAATTACCGCCAGATTGCCAAAGACCTTTCAGAGTATTGCCTCGAAATGGGTTATACGCATGTTGAGCTTATGCCGGTTATGGAACATCCCCTTGATGATTCATGGGGCTATCAGGTTACCTGCTATTATGCAGTAACAAGCCGCTTCGGCACACCTGCTGATTTCAAATTTATGGTAGACCATCTCCATGAGAATGGAATTGCCGTAATCCTTGACTGGGTTCCTGCTCATTTCCCCAAAAATCTTGAAGGACTTGTCCGGTTTGACGGCACACCTTGTTTTGAATATGGTGATCCGAGAATTGGAGAGCACAGGGAGTGGGGCACGTATGTCTTTGATTATGCTAAATCAGAAGTAAGATCGTTTTTGATCTCTAATGCCGTGTTCTGGATTGATGAATACCACATTGACGGAATACGTGTCGATGCAGTATCAAGCATGATTTACAGAAATTACGGACGGACGGACTTTATTCCCAACATCCATGGCGGAACAGATAACATTGAGGCCGTATCGTCT
>DIEQ01000096.1 GCA_002418705.1 Mageeibacillus sp. UBA5770
GTCTCGCGGACCGCGGACCCGAATCCGCCATCCGCCCGGGCGGGCACATGACGGGCCAGTCCGCCCGCACCCGGTCTGCACCCGGTCCGCACCCGGTTAGCGCCCGGCTCCTGCCTGCTACTCGCTTTTTTTCTGCGTGAATTTGAATGCGGAGACAAGATACATCAATACGATGAATAATACCAGAATTATAACATTAGGGACAATATCAGCCGACGAATTTAACTGGAGCCTGCGCATCGCGTCCATAAACCAGAAGTGCGGCGTCAGGCGGGCGATCTTCTGCAGAACCTCCGGAGCCATATCAATCGGGAAGTATGCGCCGCCAAGAATGCAGGCGATCGTGCCGTACCCGATAATGACCGTCATAACAGCACTTTTGCTCTTGAGGAACAGGGCGGCCATCATCGAGAAGCCGATCTGCAGAAGCGTCATGAGAGACATGAAGAGTATCGCCGTCTGCACAGGCATGCCGATGCTGTAACCGGTTATTTTCAGGAACACATAGAACAAGCCGACCGTAATCATGCCGTTTATAATGCCGAACATCGTCGTGCCCAGGATATACTCAACGGACTTCACCGGCGTTGCCCTGATTCTCTGAAAAACACCCGTTGCCCGGTCATCAAAGACCATAAACGCGATGAGAAGCCCGTAGGTGAAGCCAAACAGCAGGTAAAAGCCCATGCCCTGGATAAAGCCGCTCTCCTGGCCGGCCGCCGCTGCATCCGTAAAAACACCCGAACTCGATATGGGGATATCGTACTTTTTGTATTCGGTAAGAAGCTGTCCGAACACCCGGCTGTCACCGCCGGCACTGTCGGACAGGATCTTTATACTGTTCATATAGGTATTCATAAAGACCGTAATGAAGGCGGAGTTCTCATAGTCATCGAGAGAGGTCGTCGTCAGATTCCTGAGGCTCCCGGACACGGCGCCTTCCTCAAATCCGGACGGAACCTCGACAATCACGGAGATCTCCTTATTAATCAGCTTCGTGGAGAGCTCGTCATACGACAGCTCCTTTTCGAGCTCGATATGCAGCGTATCGGACAGGTAGCCGGCGAAATCCGCGGACAGTTCCGTCAAGTCATTGTCAATGAACCCGATCTTCACCCGGCCGATCGCATCGTCGCTGCTCACATTGCTCATCAGATTCATAATCAGGCATATAACGCCAGCGCACAGCACGGCAAAAACGACGGCGATTTTGTTCCTGTGAACATTGGTCCTGATCAGAAGCAGGATATTTTTCATCGTTCTTCCTCCTTGCGGTTAAATACAATAACGCCTGTGACAAGGGATGCCGCGAACAGAAGCCCGGATGCTGTAATGACTTGAAGACCAAGTCCGTACCGCCCGAAAAGTGTCACGTCGAACGCCGCCTGCTGGACAAAGTAGTTCGGAAGATACGGCGTAAGTTCTTCAATCCGCATCATTCTTGAAAAAGTGCCGCCGAAGAACATCACCAGCCAGAGTATCGGCATCAGTGTCACTGTCGGGTCGGTTTTAAGGAAAAGACCGATGAGTGCACCTATTGATATCAGGGCAAATGCAACACTAAAGAACATGCCGAACAGGAATATATTTCCCTGCCAGGTCGCTGCATAATGCGCATCGAAGCCGAACACACTGACCAGCATCAGCACTAGAGTCTGCACCACGAGCTGCGGAATCGTCCCGACTATTTTCTGAATATACAGAACCCATCTGTTTCTCGGCGAGATGATCAGACGGTTGATTGTCTTGCCGTCTCTTTCACGCGTGAATGCGTACCCGCCCGATAAGAGGCTGACAAAAGTAATCAGTGTCAGCATGCTGACGGCGTAATAATCAAGGATGGTCCTGTTGACGCCCAGGTCCTTTGTACTCACATAGTTCCCGTCGACGGTGACACCCTGCGCCAGGCTCTCCGGAGAGATTACAGCCGCAGCCGTAACCGCCTTTCCGGTCCGGGCAAATCCGTTCATGACAGCCGCAACCGTCCGGTTCTGCACAGCATTATTTCCCTCATATATTTGAATAGCCATCGGCTCCCGAAAAACGACCAGTGCCGTAATCTCATGACTCACGACCGCCTGCTGCGCCGCGGCAAGGTCATCGGACTTTTCGATCTTCATCGTCTTCTCATCCTGCAGGGCTGCGACGAAACCCTCAATCGCCGCAATGCTTTGGGGATCCTTCGTCTCGACAATATACCTGACACTGATATCGCCGATAATCGCATCGGCATTATCCTGCGAGGCAAGCAGATTCCCTAAGAGGAACACCAGCAGCGCCGGGAACATCAGAAAGAAGAAGAGATTGGTCCGGTCCCTCAGGAATTCTTTTATTTCCTTGAAAACAATATCCAGCATTCTTCTCCCCCCTATCGCAGTTCATGTCCGGTAAGCGTCAGAAAGGTCGTATCCAGGTTGGGAACTTCCGAATGAATATTGTAGATTGTCAGGCCGCCGGCAATGACCTGCTCGAGTACACGGGTAATACTTTCATACTGGATGGAGATATCAATCCTGACAACATTGTCGGCGATCGAGACATTCTTTACGCCGGGAAGGAGCCTGAGCTTCCTGATGAACCCGTCAGTATCAAACGCCGCACTGATCTTCGTATCGATGTAGAATGTCTTGATATCCGTCACAAGAGACACCAGCTCCTGCGTCGTCCCGCTGCCCACCATCCTCCCCCGGTCAATAATCGCAATCCTGTCACAGATCTCCTCGACCTCCTGCATGTAATGGGACGTATAGATAATCGTCGCCCCGCGGTTCTGCAGGACCCGGATCGAATTCAGGATGTGTTCCCTCGACTGTGCATCGACGCCGACCGTCGGCTCATCCATGACAATCAGCCTGGGGCCATGCGCAATTCCGCATGCGATATTCAGGCGCCGCCGCATACCGCCGGACATCTTTTTGGGCTTCATCTTATGCTTGTCAGACAGTCCGACAAACTCCAGGGCTTCACTGGCCGCGTCATGCAGCTTTTGGCCCCTCATGCCATATAGCGACGCGAAAAACTTCACATTCTCGATAGCCGACAGGTGATTATAGACCGCAATATCCTGCGGGACCATGCCGATAATCTGCTTGATACCCATCTTATCCCTGACCAGATCCATCCCGTCAATCGTAATCTCACCCTTCTGAAAATCAGAGAGCGTCGAAATCACGCTCAGCGTGGTCGACTTCCCGGCGCCGTTCGGCCCGAGCAGTCCGAATATCTCGCCGCGCCCCACTTCAAAGCTCAAATGATCCACGGCACACAGCTCCCCGTAATTTTTAACAAGATTATTCACCGTTACTATATCAGCCACTTGAAAACCTCCGTACCCATACACTTCTCATGCAACTATCGTACCATCCGGCCATCCAAAACCATCGTGACAAATGCGTGTTTCGTACATGACAAATGTCACGGTTTGGAGAAACACGTGACATCTGCGGGTACCGTATTCTTTTTTTATTATTATCCGAAAAACATCTTCAAGGTATTTTTCTATATTCACACAAGAACATCCGGGGAATTTTCGCGAATCACACAAACCGGTTCTCTATCTCACGATAAGCCGCCAATATAATCCCGAGCATATAAGAAATGAACGGCCACGGGTTATTTTTACCGTTATGCCAGTTATGCGTGCTTGCCCGAAGTGCATCGCAATAGCCGTCTCTGGTTGTTTCCATCATTTCCTCAAAGCTGATACACTTACCCGCCTTATAATCGTTCTGGTACAGAAGCATAAGCATCATCAGCCGGCTCATCCTGCCGTTGCCCTCATGAAAAGGCTGTATACACAGGAAATCCAGGACGAACTGCGCGCTCAGGATAAGTGAGGACACGGCATTCTTCTCCATAGCGCGATTGTATGCATCACACAGATTCCGGACAGCCTGCTCTGTATCGGCAGCGGATACAGGGACAAAATCAATCGTCTGGCCTCCGCTTGCCGTGATAATTTCATCATTCAATACTTCCGCAATACCGCGTCCGTCATCCCCGCATTCGAGACTCATCGCATCGAATTTGGAATCTTCACTTTTAAAGTGTCCGCTCGTACGTGTCGGGGCAAATCGATACAGGAATTCATGCATTCTCAAAATATACTCGGGAGTGAACTCGAATTTGTCATGATTCTTACGCATCAGGTCAAGGTAATAAATATACCCTGCGATCTCTTTTTCGGCGCGCCCGACAGGCTTGACACGACCGTCCACCAGCGCTTCAAGACGCCTGGCCGTCGTAGTAATGCCTTCCATCCGGTTCGATGACTGTGCGCCTCTCAGCGTGGCATAATGGATCAATTCATTGAGCGTGCCGGGCCTTCGCATATATAAATCCGGAAGCTTGCCCTTGTATTCTTTGATCAGAGACAAATACATCTTAACTTCGACAGGTGTGGCAGCCGTCTCTAAAGAAGCATAATCAAAAGTTCTCATGTGAGTTCCTCCATATTTGCTGCTTTGGTATCATTGCATATCTGTTTGCGGCCGGGTATCTCCTCTCGCGGATATATCTTACTTAATACTGTAGTTATACAATTTGATGCCCCTGTATTTATACTCCAATTATATTACCGTTAATCACGGATAACAAACACAATTGCTTCATAGCACGTGTCAATATGATAATATGGCCTCATAACAAAGCCGCCCGTCGAAAGGAAGAAAATCAGATGGATATTCAGATAAAGCCAATGACCCCCGCACGGGTCGATGACTACTTCAAATTCTTTGACGAAATCGCATTTGCCGATCATCCCGAATGGGGCTGCGAATGCTACTGCTGCTTCTTCCATGTCGACTCCAAAACAGACTGGGAAGCCCGAACAGGCGTCGAGAACAAGGCCATCGCCCGGGAGCTGATCCTGGCCGGCCGATTCACCGGCCTCCTCGCCTACGCCGACGACCAGCCCGTCGCCTGGTGCCATTATGAGAAAAAGTCCGCGCTCCCCGGCATATCCGTCTTCTACCCGCAGTTCCTCGAACCGGAAAAAGCCTCCGACGAAACAGGGTCCGCGTCCGAAGCTGAAGCTGTGTCCGAAGACGCGTCCGAAGACGATTCCGAAGACGAGCCCGTAGCCGCGTCCGAAGCCGGGAACATCGCCGCCATCGTGTGCTTCACAGTCGCACAAGCCTGGCGCCGAAAAGGAATCGCCGGACAGATGCTCGACATCACCTGTTCTGATCTCGCCGGAAAAGGATATACAATTGCAGAAGCCTATCCCGGCAAAACCTCCGAATCCGACGAACACAATTATCACGGACCCTTATCGCTGTATCTGGCACACGGCTTTGAGGTATATAGGGAATTCGATGAAAATACGGTTGTCAGGAAAAGAATCTGATTCGTTTCATGATTTGATATTTTTAAGTTTTTCGACGCTGCTGCTTTTCAGAAGAGAGTTTAACTGAAGTGCTGCTATTCTCCGTAATTGATTAAATCTATTATCCTGAGAAATGCCTTGGTCAATAAAAAGAGCGTTAGTGTTTTCAAGATTAGCTAGAACCAGAAGTTGTTCCAATGTCGCATCATCACGAATGTTTCCCTTCTTTTCAGGATTTTCATCTTTCCATTGCTTTGCAGTAATTCCAAAGAGTGCAACATTCAGCATGTCCGCTTCATCAGCATATGTATATACCTTCTGTCTTGGTGTTGATGTGTCATCCAACAAATTCTCTTTTATAGCATCTGTATGAATTTTGTAATTGATTTTTGCAATAGCTCTGTTCAAACTCCAACTCATAGATACTTTGTCGGATTCTTCCGATTTCATACGCTGATAATCTTTTATAATGTAGAGCTTAAATTCAGGAGATACCCACGAAGCAAACTCAAAAGCAATGTCTTTATGCGCGTACGTTCCGCCATACCTTCCTGACTTCGAAATAAGTCCTATGGCAGATGTCTTATCGATCCATTTCAGAGGGGATAGAACGAATGTATTTTTGCCAGCTTCCTGTTTAAACTGGTCGAAATCGACCAGTTTAAAATCCGGATTACTTAACTGTTCCCACAAACCTAAAAACTCGATCGTATCACGGCTTCTCATCCAGTTCTTAACAACGTCAGCTGGAGAATCATTATTCTTGTATTTTGCGATATCGGTCAACGAGATGTAATCTTCATCTTTATTAGTTGATATAACAGTAATTTCTTTGCCATTTGCATGAATGATAGATTGGGAATCTTTAACTTTTATCATAAATGTTCCCTCCGAATTTCCATTCAACTCAGCCTTCTAAAATGCCGCTCATCTCCATAGTCACATTATCGTATAATGTAATTATGTCGTATACAATATTGTATATGCGCAATTTTAGAGTCGGGATGAAATAAGCGCCCACCAGCAAGAGGAAACCCACATGGAAGAATACACAAGAACCACCCCGCAATTTTCCCTTTGCGGCCTCAACTGCGGCCTTTGCCCGCGCTACCAGACACAGGGCGAATCAAGATGTCCCGGATGCGGCGGCCCGGACTTCCGGCTCAAGCACCCTGCCTGCGCAGTCATCACCTGCAGCAAGAAACACGGCAGTCCGGAATATTGTTTCGAGTGTTCTGCCTATCCCTGCGAAAGATACAGCCGCACGGGCGAAGCGGATTCATTTATATCCTATCGCAACGTCATCGCTGATTTTGAAAAAGCCAAAACAAGCGGCGTCGAGCCATATATGGCAGAACTCCGCGAAAAAATCGAAATCCTCGAATTCCTGCTCAACACCTATAACGACGGCAGACGGAAAAGCTACTACTGTTCCGCAGTGAATCTGCTGCCTCTCCCGGACCTGCGCGAAATCATGTCTGAAACGCAGGAAAAGATTGCCCCCAGCGACATCCCTCAAAAAGAGAAAATCGAAGAGACAATCCGGCTGTTTGAAGCCCGGGCTAAAAGCAAAGACATTGAATTGAAGCTGCGAAAATAGATATCAAGCCTTCTCGACATCGGCCGTGATACTCTTGTCGGCCTTTTATTTCACTCGTCCCCCAGGCAGATCCCAAGGTCACGGGCCGTCTGAATATAAATAGAATCGGGCGGGACTAGTTTCTGGCGGCCGGCAACTTCTTCAAGCGGAATTGTGACAACATGGTTATTTTCAAAGCCAACCATCACACCAAACTTACGCTGAATGATCAGATCCGCTGCTGAAGTACCCAGCACCGAAGTAAGGACGCGGTCATATGCGTCAGGCGGGCCGCCGCGCTGGAAGTGTCCCGGTACTGTGACCCTGATTTCCTGTCCCGTCTTTTCACCCAGCTGGTGAGCCAGCAGGTAGGCAATGGAAGGAAATCCCGACTCCCCGCGCACTCTGCGCAGTTCTTTCTTGCTAAGTGTTGCTTCATCGGTCGAGAGCGCACCTTCGGCGACTGCAATGATAGAAAACCGTTTCTTTTGCTTGTTGCGAAGCTCCAGATAGCGGATAACGGTGTCAATGCTGAACGGAATTTCGGGGATCAGGATCACATCGGCTCCGCCTGCAATTCCGGCAAATAGAGTCAGCCATCCGGCACGGTTGCCCATCAGTTCGATGATAAACACCCGTCCGTGAGAGGATGCAGTCGTGTGGATGCTGTCAACGACCAAAGTCGCCATATCCACTGAGCTTTGAAACCCGAATGTTACATCGGTCCCCCACAGGTCGTTATCGATTGTCTTGGGAAGAGTGATGATGTTCAATCCGTTTTGGGCCAGTAAATTGGCTGTCTTATGTGTCCCGTTGCCGCCGAGAATCACCAGGGCATCAAGCTTGAGCGCCTTGTAAGTCGCAATCATGGCCATGAGACGGGTTGGTCCGTCCGTCTTCTGGAGATCTGCCGGCTGATTAATCAGCTTAAAGGGCAGACGGGAAGTTCCGAGAATGGTACCGCCGACAGTCAGGATTCCGGAGAAATCAGAGCGATTCATCATCACATAATCTTTCTGGATCAGACCACGATAGCCATCACGAAATCCGATTAACTCAACTTTATCGAGTTTCTCGTACAAAGCCCTCGCGACACCGCGCAGCGCTGAATTTAATCCCTGGCAATCACCGCCGCTGGTCAGCAAACCAATTCGTTTTCCCATTTGTAACACCTTCCTGGAATAGTAATTCCGTCAGACGCCAAAGTCGGAGCAGTCATCAATATGGCTTAAGGAAAAAACTTCCGGCTATTAAGGGTTAGTTTTGCCCGAAGGACACGCCAGACGCATGCATATACGCTTAACATATTCTTTCCCGTGTATGTCTTTATAGTTTCCCTCAGTTATATACCATTCACATTTTTCGCAAAGTTGTGTGTTCATATATGATTCCTCGTTATGCTTTTATATATTCGGATGCTATTTGCAGTGTTTCTCACATTCGATATTCCCCGATTGGGGAGCCACTGCGTTGGCGGGATGGTCTACTATCTGCTGCTACCGTACCATTGTTCTCAAGTATCCGACAAGACCTTTTCACATGACAATTTGAACAAAAAACACGATTAATTCTTATCTTTGTCGTTATCGAGAAATAAAACAATTGAAAATATCATCATCCATAACTGAAGCGATCAACCCTTCTCGATACATGCCTGAATGATCTTATGACAGCAAGTTCCCAACGGATTATTGTGGATACAGTCCGAGTTCTTCATAGCTCCGGTAATCCGGTTCACATCGGCGACCGTCCGGGCCCCGTGGTTCCTGACCGCATCAACAACCTGCTCCTCGGTGACCCGGCTGCAGTAACAGGCAAATCGCGGATCGGTATCATTCTTATACCAGATAGGAACTCGAATCAGATCTTTAACAAACCGGATTTCCGGAATCCCGCAATAATAGACCACATCACATTCCGGATTCATACATATGCAAAAGTCATAGACCTCAACGCCTGCTAAGGCCCTCCGCTCAATCCGTACATCAGAAAAGTATCATCCTGTGTCTTCAGATAAATTACCGTCGAGGTGTTCGGATTGTCCAAATATCGTTAAATTGCCCCAATCGGAACAACTCTATTTTTCGAATCCAGTGGATATGTCATGGACGCTAAGCAGATCACTGCACCTTCGCCGATTTCATTGGGAAGAGATTCCAATACTTTAAAATTTTTGAGTGCCTCTTTTCCCGGATCAGCAGCCTTTTTGATTTCGATTGGATAAAGAATACCGTTATCAAGAATGATAAGATCAATTTCCTTGCCGTTACTGTCGCGATAATATGCCAGTCTGCTTCGTACATCGATCCCCTTATTTGAATATTGCTTAATGATCTCGGATACTACATAAGTTTCAAACATGGCACATGCCATTGCAGACTGTTCCAAAACACGAGGGCTATTCCACAAACTCAAATAACAAGCAAGACCGGTATCCATAAAATATAGCTTTGGCCGCTTAACAATTCTTTTAATTGTATTTCCTGAATAAGGTTGAAGCAAAAAAACTAAGCCTGAAGTAACAAGCAAAGAAAGCCAGTGATCGACAGTCTTATTATCAATTCCAACATCCTTTCCTATATCAGAAAGATTCAATTCCTGTCCGGTTCGAGCAGCCGCACTCGATACAAATTTCAGGAACTTGGATTCATTCCTGATTTCAACAAGATCTCGTATATCTCTTTCAATATAGGTCTGCATATATCCGCCAAAATAACTCTCCGGAGTCAATTCCGGATCAATAATCATTTGCGGCATACTGCCCCGATATATCTTGTCGAAAACGGTTGTAATGGTCTCTTCCGTTACCCTTTCGATTTTTTGATTGGGAAGAAACGGAGACTCATTTGTATTCAATATCTCAGAACGACTCAGTCCATATAAAGACAGTATCCCCACGCGTCCTGCTAATGACTCACCGACGTTCTTCATCAAACGAAACATTTGAGAACCGGTCAGAAAATACTGTCCCGGCGTTCTGTGTTCATCAATTCTAATCTTTATGTATGGCAATAACTCCGGTGCATATTGAATTTCATCTATGATGACCGGCGCAGGATATTGCTGTAAAAACAATTCCGGATCATTTCGAGCCAAATCTCTTATTCGAGGATAATCTAATGTGACATATGTAATCTCATCATTTTTCTCGCAGACCTTTTTGATCATAGTCGTTTTTCCGGTCTGCCGGGCTCCTGAAATAACAATGGCAGGAAAATGCCTGGAAAGATATTCTAACTGATCTTCGATTTTTCTTTTTATATACATACAGCCACCCACTTCCTTGGCAAACTGTCGTCTTCATAGGAATGATAACATGATCCGAGCGATAATTCAATGCAAATGCGGAATTGCATTCCCAAAATTCATAAATCTTGGACTGCTTATGTTTATTCGACTGCTTCTTATTAAAGAAATCGTCCCAAATTTTTAATAACAATCGCACAACCCTGCTCTTATTAAAGAAAACTTTAATATGGACAACTCCCGTCAGCTTACCGTGCCGGTATGAAATCCCTTCGTAAAGACGGTTCCACTCACAACAAAAAATAACGTATAATTTATATATATGCAAAACAGTATTCAGGAACTTGGGCTCGGTCGCCTGATGCTTGAATATTCATAAACTGCTGCGCGTTCGGACTGCCGGGGACCTGCAGCCCCTGATCGGGTTGCTCGATATTCATTCTTTGTCTGTCGAGGATGCTTTGGATACAAACCAGTTACCGAAAATTGATGATTTTCCCGATAGCACAGTTATTGTGTTCAACGCATTCTCCTATATAGAAAATACCTTAAGCGTTCAGGAGATCGATTTGTTCCTCAGCAACCATTTCCTTATTAGTGTAGACCGTATCGGGCCGGATGGTAAACCGCTGCTCGACGGCATAGAGGAAATGGTGCAAAGAGAAATGGACACGGACCGGCTCGGTCCGGCCTTTGTGATGCACACAATCCTTGATGTTATGTCACTTCCTTGCTTTACTCTTACTTCATATATCCCGTCAATTCCAACATATTACATTCCACCTAACAAAATCATTACATTCTTCCTAATAAAACAATTGCATTATTCCTAATAAAACGATTGCATTCTTCTTAATATAAGCTTGATAATGCTTGGAATTGGTGTATGATGTCATTAAGAGGTATGTATTATGTATTTGCCAAGATTGATAGAAAAGAGCATTAGAGAAAAGCTTTCATACATTGGAGCCACTCATATTGAAGGGCCAAAATGGTGTGGAAAATCCACAACAGCATCTCTATTCGCAAAAACAATAATCAAACTACAGGATCCAATCGTTTTTAACCGATATAAAATATATGCAACAACCAGCAAAAATGATCTGCTTTATGGAGATCATCCTATTCTTTTCGATGAATGGCAGAAAATACCAGAATTATGGGACTTCATCCGACTTGATGTTGACGATCATCCAAATAGTCGTGGACTATATCTATTAACCGGTTCGGCAAAGCCGACGGAGGATCGTGAACGTCACTCCGGATCCGGTCGAATCGCGACGATCAAGATGAGACCGATGTCACTTTTTGAATCCAAAGATTCATCCGGGGAAGTATCGATTGCTGAACTTTTCAACAATCCCGACTATCACATGCGAGGCGAATCTGCCCTTACCATATCCGATCAAGTAGATTTAGTGTGTCGAGGCGGTTGGCCGGGTATATTACAATCACCGAAAAAAATGATTGTAAGCTATATCCGGGATTATTATAAAGGCCTCGTTAATGTGGACATTATCGATGTCGATGGTGTCAAAAGAGATGCTAAAAAAGCCGAAGCCATCTTAAGAACGTATGCAAGGGCAATTTCCACGTTGACTGACTATCAAACAATGGTACGGGATCTGGAGAATGTCGGCGAGGGCATCAATATAAACACGCTAAGTTCCTATATCAGTGCTTTCGAGAAAATTTTTGTTATCGAAAATGTGGAAGCCTGGACTCCAAAGCTGCGAAGCGCCAGCAAAATCAGATCAAAACCCAAAAAGCAGTTTGTCGATCCCTCGCTTGCTGTCATAGCATTAGGCGCGAGTTCGACGGAACTGTTAGAAGATATGGAGACATTTGGCTTTTTCTTCGAATCAATGGTAACGCGGGATTTACGTGTTTATCTCGCTTCCATGAACGGTGAAGTTTTCCATTATCGTGATAATACGGGGCTGGAGGCCGACTGCATTTTGAAATTGGATGATGGACGATGGGCAGCTGTCGAGGTAAAAGTCGGAGGAAACAAGGTCGATGAAGCAGCAGCAAATCTACTGAAACTGAGAGATCGTGTGGATACAGATCATATGACAATGCCCCTTTTCTTAATGGTCGTTTATGGCGGACAACATGCGTATCGAAGGCCGGATGGTGTTTTTGTTGTTCCCATAGGATGTTTGCGGGATTAAGAGATGGTATAAGCCGGAGCGTTGCTTTCTAACCAAACTACTGTTTAGCGGGCACAAATTCAACTCTTACATTCATCCCCATTCCGGAAGCAATTCTCTCTATAGTCTTAAGAGACGGGTTTGCATTACCATTTTCGATTTTGCTGATATCGCTTTGTGCAATCCCGGTCTTTTCCGCCAGTTGCTTTTGTGTAATGTTGGCTGCCTTTCGAAACACCCTGTTTCTACCGGGAAATGATGTTGTATTTAATCGGCAGTGCCGGGTCGGCTTTAAGCATACTCAACATTCTGCGAGCGGTTCCAATCGGCGTATTCCTGCCAGCTTCCCATGCTTCTACTGTTTTTGTTGAAACACCCATCACAGCGGCAAAAGCAGCTTGCGTCATTTGTAAAGTATTTCGTACACTTTTGATTTCCTGGGCATTAAAATCAGGGACAGGATTTACAGTGCATTTTGCCTTTCTTGCCTTAACCGTGCCCTTTTCGTATCCGACTGCTTCAGTTAAGCCGGTTATAATGCTTTTATAAACATCCATATTCATTAACCCCATTCTGATTTTTCGCAAACCGCCTGTTACTCTCATTAAAGCGCCTTTGGCAGAATCCAGAGTAAGTTCCTCTTGCAGGCACTTCAAATCCTTATCTGTAAATCCCATGGCTTTCCAATGCTTATCAAATTCGGGGAGCATTATAAATTCTCTGGTC
Source organism: Mageeibacillus sp. UBA5770 (assembly GCA_002418705.1). The sequence continues at coordinate 13,031 of DIEQ01000096.1, forward strand.
ATTGAGTTACCTGCTCTTTAATCTATTTTACCCTATTTGATAGGGTTAAACAACGGGCTTCTGTTGTTCTTTAGGGGACACCTGCAAAGTATTCTGCATTCTCCAAAATTCTTTTCAAAAAAAGAAGCCGCCCTGGTATTCCCAACGCGACTTCAAAAAATGCTTTTTTCTTCGGCTATTCACCTATTCAGGACAGATTCAGCAAAAACCATTCTGAGACCTCGATGCCAACCTCCTGAAAAGACGGGCACGTCTACAGTCAATGTGATTATACTCTCTCTGTCCGAACACCGCTATATGATATAGGCGCAACTTATCTATATTCTGTTTTTGAATGAAGTCGCCTTCGCTGGTTTCATCAAGTCTTATTTGAACCAAAAGATTTGGCTGCAATCACCGCAGCTAAATATATAACTGAGAAAGCAATCACCGCCTCTGGAATTCTAACAAACGCTAAAATTAACCAGACTGATATCAATCCAAAAACTAAAACAATTATCCCCTTTAATATAGCCATTTCTCTGTGCCCCCTTTTATTAACTTGTTTGACGTAGGAAATATTAAGTAGCCTCTCGTTAATGAAAATATTATAGCTTTATATAGATATTATTTAATTATAGATAAAAGAAAATTTATAGCAAGGTTGAAAATCATTCATTCCCGCCCAATCTATGCTAATCTACCCATAGCAGCATGGTTTATGTTTGCGTTATTTTATTTGATTTTATTTTATTTTGGGAGCAGACTTAAGCAGATAATATAACTCTATTTCAGGAGACGCATCCGTCCCTTGAGTCCTATTGGCGTTCCGTCATTCTTTTCGGGCGCAATGTCGCGTCCTACAAATTCGCCCTCGCGAAGTCTCTTCTGGAGATCGCGCCGACCGGCAAGACCGAGATCACGCTTGAAGAGCTGGCCGATCCCTTTTCGCATCACCTCTGCGAGCACATCGCGCATTCCCCCAGGCAGGTCACCAGCAGCGGCAGCCAATTTCTTGACGCCTGCCGATCTTATAATGACGGGACCTCAACGCACGAATCCCTCCTTAGTGCCACCGTGAAAAACGGCTTCAACAACGTCATCGATGCCTTCCACATCGTCAACAACGCCGCCCTTCCCGTCCAGTTCTACACCAAGGATTTCACTGCCCGGTCCAGGAAAATCATCCTCACCGATGAGATATTCAAGTTGCAGGACACGGCCTTTTATAATAACTTTGCAAAAGAGACCGAATCGCGCTGGCGTCTCGTCGAGACCGCCTGGGAGCAGAACATATCCGCAGGCCTACTTGACATACAATACACCGAATTGGGCGACCTCCTCTATAT
>DIEQ01000069.1 GCA_002418705.1 Mageeibacillus sp. UBA5770
ATGACTTCGCACGGGCTGCCGTTGAGAAGGGCTGCCTTGGCCCTGGCCTCGTCCACGTCTGCAATGTCGTACTTTCTCGGACATTCGAGCAGAAGCTTAATGCCGTCGATTTGAGTCTCCGACTGTACCTGATAATAGTCCTCCGCGGTAAATGCGCGGATCTCCATCTCCCGATCGTAGATAACCTTTGTAATCGGGACAAGAACACGGCCGGCCCATACTGTCTGCCCGCATTTGAGGGTCAGAAAGCGCGTATAGTTAATGCCCATCGCCCAATCCAGTTCCGCCCGTCCGCGTCCCGCATCTGAATATGGCTTGTATTTGGCATTATCCGGAAGGGCAGCCAGTGCTTTCCTGATCGTTTCTTCCGTCTGCTCGGGAAGCCAAAGCCGCCTGACCGGTTTTTCGGCACCCGTCGCCTCAATGATAAGGTCAACCAGATAGGATCCTTCATTGTCGGCATCGCCTGCGTTAACCATGAGGTCCGTATCCTCACGGACTGACAGGGCCTTGATCTTCAGGAACTGCTCTTTGATGCCTTTTTCTTCCTTAAGTTTGTACCAGTACCGCTGCGGGATAAAAGGCAGGTTGTCCAGCTTCCAGCGACGGTCCCCGGACTTTGTATAGTCCTCGATATCGTAAAATGTGAATAGATGGCCAAATGCATACGTCACGCAATAGGCATCGTTCTCATACCAGCCATTGTTGTTTTTGAACGTTCCGCCGATTGCGTTGACTATATTTCGGGCCAGACTCGGCTTCTCGGCAATGATTACTGTTTTCATTGTTCTCCAATTATTCAAAAATATTTTGCGATTAATGAAATAGGCGCCAATAGACGCAGCAGGTAACGGCATATGATTGTATATATACAGCAGTTCCTGCGTCAAGTGCAATATAAGCAAGTCTGGAAAAGCCTAATGAGCCTCGATATCCTCTCAATGCACCTCGACTTCGATCTCATGATCCAGTTCATAGTAGATACATTCGACATCTATGTTTTCTGTAATTTTGACCATAGTCTTTTCTGATAGAGATATGACCTGATGCCAGACGCCTTCGTTCAGGCAAACAGGCTGGTCAAGCAGGAATACTTCGTAATCCGCGGGCGTCTGGTTGTCAGCAGCTATCAGAAGGGACACGCCGCTCATCGGCTCAAAGCTTTCCTTTGATTCAGGATGGTACTCCAGAGTATGCGTTGATTTTCGGTCAAATTCCAGGAGGGCGATCCGCCAGCCGTCACTTTTGCCGGTAACACGTATTTCCCAGCCATCGAACATTTTTTCCGTGAAGCAGAGCAGTGTGCCGTACCGGCCAAATGAGGCCTGTGTCAGATTTTGAATTTTATGACTCATGGGGAGTCCTCCTGTATTATTGCTGAGATTTGCAGCCGGTTGGCCTAAGCAGTGCTTGGCAATATTATATATCCAATTTCCGTTAAGGGAAAAGAACTTTTATGACTGTCTCTCACCTATTAACTGAAAGCGGGACCATTACCGCTGCATTTGTATTCTACCCTGTTAATTTCTGTAGTATCATAAAACTAAAAAGAGTGGGTGACAAAAATGCCTGAAAGTAAGTTCTTACATGATCATGGAGACGGTAACTATCATACCCACGAGGATGAGTCTGCAGAAAACCATGAAATCTGCAGCGACCGGCATGTACACGAGCATTCACATAAGCAGACAAAGACAGTAATAAATCGATTATCCAGAGCAGGAGGACACCTCGAGGCTGTTAAACGAATGGTTGAAGACGGCCGTGACTGTTCTGAGGTACTTATTCAGATAGCAGCTGTGCGCGCAGCGCTTAACAGCACAGCAAAGATCATTCTCAGGGATCATATTGAGCATTGTATTGTCGGTGCGGTTGAATCGGGAGATAAGAAGACTCTTGAGGAACTGAACCATGCAATTGACATGCTTATGAAGTGATCTGTGTGGCTTTTATCCCCCCCGGTGGCTTGTGCAAAATGGGCTGCTCTCCTATTATATTGGCTTAGGCAGCCTATACCAGATTAGGCACCGTCTATATATAGGGGGGTAAATGAAGTGCATATTCCGGATAATTATCTAAGTCCTTCAACCTGTGCAGTCCTGGCGGCTGCCATGATTCCCGTATGGACCATTTCAGTTAAAAAGGTAAAAGAAGAGCTGACAAAGGTGAAGGTGCCAATGCTGGGTATCTGCGCGGCTTTCTCGTTCCTTATGATGATGTTCAATGTACCTTTACCGGGAGGAACAACAGGCCACGCTGTCGGCGGGACACTGATAGCTATATTGATTGGTCCTTTTGCAGCCTGCATTTCTGTTACGGCAGCGCTCCTGCTTCAGGCACTGCTGTTTGGTGACGGAGGAATACTGGCTTTTGGAGCAAACTGCTTTAATATGGCATTTGTGCTGCCGTTTCTCGGATATTTTATTTACAAATTTATCAAAGACAGGGTGCATTCCGAAAAGGGCGAGTATATCGGGATGGCAATAGGATCTTACGCAGCATTGAATATTGCAGCGCTGTTAACTGCCATCGAATTCGGGATCCAGCCATTACTATTTACGAATTCTGCAGGGCAGCCTCTGTTCTGCCCATATCCCCTGTCGGTTTCTATTCCGGCCATGACAATACCGCATCTTCTCGTTGCCGGTGTTGTTGAGGCGATCTTTACGGTCGGTATATTCTCCTTCATTAAAAAGGTCTCGCCGGGAGCGATTTATGAAGGTGCCAGACAAAAAATCAAAGCAATATACGGCTTGATTGCTGCCCTGATCTGTTTAACTCCTCTGGGACTATTGGCAACAGGAACAGCATGGGGAGAATGGGGCCCCGATGAAATTAAGGATGTCGTCTCCGGCGGCAGCGCTCTTGGCTTTACCCCGCAGGGAATGACAAATGGATTCCGTTTTGAGTCAGTGATGTCTGACTATGAGATCACCGGACTGCCTGAATCTGCCGGATATATCTTGTCCGCTGTCGCGGGTGCCGCAATTATCGTTATTTTGTTTAAGATCATCATTAATCTGATTAAAGAAAAAGCTGGGAGTAATATTGGATAATCTTCATGCAGAAACTAATGTCATACCAGACTGGATGATAAAAGAAGAGAACTATATTCCTCAAAATGACAGGGATACTTTTGTTGACAAAAGTATCCTGTCTTTATTGAGCGTTCTTTCTCGCATCAGGACCCAAAGCAGGAGTAAACTGACAAACTATCAAATTAATGCTGTTTTCAAAGTTGCATGTACTTTTCTGCTTCTGGTCATGCTTTCCGCTTCGAAAAGCCCGGCATTTGTAATTATCATTGTGGTGTATTTGCTTGCTGCCTTAAGTCTGATGGACGCAAAGGCGATTGTGCAGGTTCTTAAAGTGAGCTTATTGATGGCTCTTTTCACATTTGTCATTCTATTACCTGCCGCGTATTGGGGAAATTCATACAGCAGCATCACGATAACATCGAAAGTATTTGCATCCGTTACAGCGGTCAATATACTTTCCCACTCGACAAAATGGAGTTCAGTGACCAGTGCACTAAAAAGATTTTTTGTTCCGGATATTTTTATTCTTGTTTTAGATATCACGATTAAATATATTGTGATGCTTGGAGATTTTGCGCTGAGTATGTTATATGCACTTAAGCTTAGATCCGTAGGCAGGAACAGGAGCAAATATACCTCGCTGTCAGGAATTGCCGGAACCATGTTTATTTCATCTAAGAAAATGGCCGAGGATATGTATGCTGCGATGGAATGCAGGGGCTTCACGGGAGAATATCATGTGCATAACCATCTGAAATGCACGATTGCAGATGTTATATACATTATGGCCAATATCACTATATTTATCGCTTTCTTATATTTTCGAGGAGCATAAGATGATAGAAATAAAAAATGTCAGTTACGCATACGCCGGTATCACAGCTTTACAAAACATTAATCTTCATATCAAAAGAGGTGAAGCTGTATCCTTTATGGGACCGAACGGAAGCGGTAAATCCACACTTCTTAAATTGATCAATGGGATTATTTCGCCCGATCAGGGAAGTTATATACTTAATAACGAGGAAATTACTCATAAGAAACTTGCCGATCCCAAATTTGCAAAACGTCTTCACCAGAAGATCGGCTTTGTGTTTCAGAACTCGGATACCCAGTTATTCTGCACGGATGTGTATGAAGAAATCGCATTTGGGCCAAGACAAATGGGACTTAGTGAACCGGAAGTCGAGACACGAGTGAATGACTGTCTCAACCTCTTGGGTATTGCGGATTGTAAAGACAGATCACCCTACCATTTGAGCGGGGGGGAGAAACGGAAGGTCGCAATTGCATGTGTCCTTTCACTTAATCCGGAAGTACTGGTTCTTGACGAGCCGATGAACGGACTTGATCCGAGATCACAGAGGTGGCTGGTGGATTTTCTAATCAGCATGAATAAATCCGGAAAAACGATCATTACGTCGACGCATAATCTTGATCTTGTCCAGGAGATTTCCGGAAGATCCGTCCTGTTTGATGAAAACCATACGATTGCCGCTGATACAACTACTGAGGAATTGCTGGAGGATATTGACTTGCTGAAACGGGTCAATCTCGTCGATCAATACTATCGGATGCCCTAACCTCTGGTATACTGATGGTACATTCCCAGCCGCCGCTGAACTAATTTGGGCCCGGCAATATCTGAGATTACGATAATGCGGCAAAGGCTTGAGGCCTCCGTCTGGTGAGAGAGGGAGTATTATGAATCCTGAGAAAATAATCTGCAAATGCAAGAAAACGACGAAGGGCGATATCCTGAAAGCCATGAAAAAGGGAGCAACGTCATATAAAGATATACGGGACAAGACGGGTGCCGGATCGAAATGCGGCAAATGTGAAGATGATATTAAGAAATTTATGAAGAAGCATAAAGACGACTAGTCACAAAAGGAGGATCTGGTATGAAAAATGAGAATTGTGCATACTGCATGCAGGGAGAACTTGTAGCCCCGTTCGGGTACCCATGCTGTGAACTTGAACACAGTCTGGTTTTTGTTTTTAAGGAGCAAAGCCATAAAGGACGCTGCATCGTTGCATCGAAGCAGCACGTAAGCGAACTCGTTGATATGACCGATGAGGAGCGCAACGGGTATTTTGCTGATATGGCCAAGGTATCCAGGGCGATTCACAAAGCCTTCCATCCGGACAAAGTCAATTATGGGGCTTATGGCGATACCGGAAAACACATGCACTTCCATCTTGTACCGAAGTACAAGGATGAGGTTGAGTGGGCATCGATCTTTGAGATGAACAGCGGCAAGGTCAAGCTGACCGATGGCGAGTACGAGGCTTTGGCTGAGCAGATCCGCGCTAACCTGGAGTAAGAATCGAAGAATACATGTCGATTATTTCTTGTATATCATGCAGTCTTGCGGTATAACCGGACTTCAGTTTTTTAAGGCTGAAGTCCTTTATTTTTTAAGGTATAATTTTCTAATAGCCACAATGGTCGGGAGTGAAATTATGAACAAGTATTATGCTGCCGTATATGAGATTGTTGCCCGCATTCCGGCAGGAAAAGTTGCATCGTACGGGCAGATTGCAGCGATGCTCGGGAATCCGCTGGCTGCCAGGCAGGTCGGTTACGCGATGAACGCCGCACCGGAATATATGAACCTGCCCTGCCACCGGGTCGTCAGCAAAGAAGGCCGCATGCTGCCCGGAGATGTTTTTGGAGATTTTGGAATGCAGCGGAAAACACTGGAACAGGAAGGTGTTGTGTTTCTGGAAAACGGCTGCATCGACATGAAGAAGAGCCTCTGGCGGCCGGAGGTAAGCATATAAGCACTCTTAAGAATCGCTCCTATTTACAGATAAGGGACGGTGCAAACACATCTTTCGGCGGATCTCAGATGTGGTTCATTACGAAAGGCCACAGGGGCGGCAGCAGGCGCATTAAAGATTACGGCTGCGGTTTAATTGCGTTTGCCGATCTGATTCTATATCTGGCTGTGCACAGGGATAAAAAACTGCCGGCTCCGCTGAAGCCGTTTTTCGAGATTGGCAGCATGCCGGATAAGGACCGATACATGAAGTATGTGCGTTACCTGGATCGGAAATATCTGCCTGTTATTCCTAAATTCGGCCTTTCAGGATATGCGATCGCAATCAGCCTTAATCTTTTCTTTCTTATCAGGCGTCTTCCTTACCGGGCATGGTGGATGTGGACGCTATCATCCGGCAGAATGCTTGCCCGCATGGAGCAGATGCTCGAAAATGACATCCCGGTCATTTTTTCGATCGGGCCCAACACACCGTTTGTGTGGGTTAAAAAGGGAATCCCGTTCTACAGCAAGGATCTGTCCGGGGATTTTATCGTACGCGAAACTGTATGCGCCCATTATGTCACGCTGACCGGTATTTTTCGGGATCCGAAGACCGAAAGGACGATGCTTCGGATTTCATCCTGGGGAAAAGAACTTTTCGTCGACTACAATGAGTATCGGGCTTATATTAGGAGGAGAGGCGGCCGCTTTACAAGCAGTATGATCTATATTCATGCAAATCCTGCTTCGTCCGCCATGAGTGTATAATGTAAAGGCGAACAGGGGGAATGCAGATGGAAAGATGTGCCTGGTGCGGTACGGATGAGCTGTATGTGAAGTATCACGATGAGGAATGGGGTGTCCCGGTTCATGATGATAAGAAGCACTTTGAATTCCTGGTGCTCGAGTCAGCACAGGCCGGACTCAGCTGGCTTACCATTCTTCGTAAAAGAGAGAACTACCGGGCGGCTTATGATGACTTTGATGCCGCTCTCGTTTCAAACTATGATGACGACAAGTATAATGAGCTCCTGAACAATAAAGGTATTGTCAGAAACAGGCTTAAGATTCGGGCTTCGATCAATAATGCAAAGTATTTTGTGAAAATTCAGGAAGAGTTCGGTAGTTTTGACAGATATATCTGGAAGTTTTCAGACAACAGTCCGGTTGTGAACAGCTGGACTTCCATGTCTCAAATCCCTGCGACATCAGAACTTTCCGACAGGGTAAGCGCGGACTTAAAAGCAAGGGGTTTCAAGTTTTTGGGACCAACCATCGTGTATGCGCACCTGCAGGCAACCGGTCTTATCAATGATCACGTTGCAGGGTGCTTCAGACATGATAATATAAAGCAAGTATAAACGGAGGTACAAACCATGATCGTCGAACCAAAAGTACGTGGATTTATCTGCATATCGGCACATGCCGTTGGATGTTCAGAGAATGTGAACCGGCAGATTGATTATGTCAAATCCCAGCCTGCGATTGACGGCGCCAGGAAAGTCCTTGTCATCGGCGCGTCTACCGGATACGGACTCGCAACAAGAATTACAGCAGCCTTTGCCGGAGGAGCTGCGACAATCGGTATTATTTTCGATAAGCAGGCCGACGGAAAACGCACGGCTTCGGCAGGCTGGTACAATACGGCTGCATTTGAGCGCCGCGCACATAAAGAAGGCCTTTATGCCAAATCAATCAACGGCGATGCTTTTTCTGCCGAAATCAAACAGCAGACGATTGCGATGATCAAGGAGGATCTGGGACAGGTTGATCTTATTGTATACAGTCTGGCGTCTCCGAGAAGAAATATGTCCGACGGCACAACATACAATTCCGTCCTGAAAACGACGGATGGGGAATATACCAATATTTCGATCGACCTGAAGAATAATATGCTCTCGGAAGTCTCAATTCCTGCGGCGACCGAAGAGGAAGTCCTCCACACGGTTAAAGTCATGGGCGGTGAGGACTGGAAAGACTGGATTACGGAACTGAGTCAGGCCGGCGTCCTTGCGCCGGAGGCTGTGACAGTTGCCTATTCATACCTCGGACCCGAACTGACACATCCGATTTATTTGAACGGCTCCATTGGCATGGCTAAGAGGCACCTGTATGACACTGCTAATCAGATGACCAAAGAGTTCCACGGACTGTCCGCTTACATCTCAGTCAATAAAGCTCTTGTCACACAGGCAAGCGCAGCGATTCCGATCGTTCCGCTCTACATTTCTATTCTTTACAAGGTAATGAAAGAAATGGGAATCCATGAGGGCTGTATCGAGCAGATGTATCGTATGTTCCATGAAAAGCTGTATATACAGAAACCTGTTCTGGACGAGCAGGGACGCATTCGCGTCGATGACTGGGAAATGCGTGCAGATGTCCAGGAGAAGATCGCTAAGATATGGCCCGGGATAAATAATGAAAACATTGAGCAGTACTGTGATATCACAGGTTATTGGGATGACTTCTACCAGATGTTCGGATTCAGACTTCCTTGTGTCGATTACACCGCGGATATTGATCCGGCTGTGACCATACCGAGCATACCGGAAATCCTTTGATGCTCTTATAACATAGAGATGATATCAGGAGCTATGGACTTCGCAGCAATGATCATCCTTCACTAACCCGACCACGTCAAAGCTGTTTCTAAGGCCGTCGTATGTAAGCATTTTCGAGAACAGCGGTTCGCCTATGTTCAGAAGGATTTTTATACATTCATTTACCTGAAGACTTCCGATGACTCCGGCTGTACAGCCGATTACAGGTGCATCCGTCAGTGATTCTTCCGGCCTGAAGCCAATACAGCGCAGGCAGGCTGAGTCGCGGCGGATGCACATTACGTAACCGTAGAAACGGCTGACACCGCCTTCAACCAGGGGGATGCCCAGCTTCAGGCATGCTGAATTCACGATAAGCCGCATCCTTACGGAGTCAACACAATCAACTACGATATCAGCACTTCGGATGATATCCGTACAATTATCTTCGTCGACTCTTACATCGATTATTGTGATGTCGACCTCGGGATTCAGGACTCGCAGCTTTTCGGCGGCAGTTTTGGCCTTTGCCCTGCCGATATCGGGCGTGGAATACAAGAACTGCCTGTTCAGGTTGGATTCTGTCACATTATCATAATCTGCAATTGTGATATGCCCGATTCCGGCCGCAGTAAGATAGGTCAGTACCGGCGACCCAAGACCGCCGGCGCCAATGACCAGTACCTTTGAGGCCCGCAGTCTGGCCTGACCGTCCTGCCCGATTTCCGGCATCTGGATTTGGCGCTCATAACGCAAGTCAGCCACCCCCTACCGGAGGAAAGAGTGCGAGCACATCTTGATCCTTCACCGGATGATCAGGCTTACTGTGCCTGCCGTTTATTAAAAGAATTGCGACCTCTTCCTGCGGGATATGCAGATATGCAAGGATATCTGCAGCACTTGAGCAGTCTTTTGCATCCAGAAAAAGTGTCTTATCTCTTCCGTCCCGAAAAGTTGCAAACAGGCGAACTTCAATCATATTCTCACTCCCTGCAAAAGGCTCATCTAAAGATACTTAATTAAGGCTAATTCAAAGAATTTGACATAAAAAAGCACGTATGAAAGATAATTCCTTCATACGTGCTTCAGTTATTATAACAAGTCAAGCCGCTTCAGCGTCTCCTGAGTGGGGAAGGCATCTACCCATCCCCGCACTTCGTAGTATTGCGGCAGGGTGATGGCGATATGGCTTATTTCACCTTTGGAAGGGCCGTCAGAGATTGGCTCTTCTGTGAGGCGCTTGGGCAGGCAGTCATCCTCCGGCTTCATTCCGGCATCTTTGTTGAACATACGCTCGATATTGTAGATTCTTTCGCCGACTAACATTAACTGTTTGACATCGTACTCTGTTCCGGTTGCTGCATTCAATATGGCAGCGTATTCCGGGGCCCCGAGTGCGAATGATGTGAACAGGCACACGCCCATGGAGTCAATGATTGCGGTCAGGTCCTGGAAAACCTTAGCCCAGGTTGCTTTTCCTTCTGTAGCAAAACGGTCCAGCGGTTCCGGTAGCCCCAGAACTTCGGGCGATATCATATAACCCCGCACATGGCAGCCGCCACGGTTACTGGTGGCATATGTGATGCCGATTCCCTGGATACCTCGTGCATCATATGCCGGCATTTCCTGTTTCTTGACGGACATGGAGATCTCGGGGTGTCCGTAGTGACTGCACAGACGGAAGGATCCCTGCGCCATGAGCCTGCCGAGGGCCGTCTCTCCGAGCCCCATGCGTTTTGTCCACCCGATGATGGCTTCTGTACTGCCCCAGGCAAGGGGGATACCTTCACACTCTTCTTCGGATATGAGCCCCTTCTGATACAACTCCATGGCAGCGGCAATCGTACACGGAGCAGAAATGGCATCCAGACCAAATTCGTTACATAGGTGATTGGCTTCATCAATGGCATTTAAGTCATCGACGCCGCAGTTCGAACCATATGCCCAGACTACTTCGTATTCCGGACCGCCGATGATCTTGCCGTTCAGATCGATCACTCGTCCGCAGCCAATCGGGCAGCGATGGCAGAAGCCCTGTTTGACCAGATATTTCTCTTTTAAGGCTTCGCCTGACGTTTTTTCTGCATCTGCATCGTAAGAACTCTGCCAGTTATGCGTAGGGTACGCGCCGAGGTTATTTATAATATTGACCAGGACAGCTGTACCGTAGGTAGGCAGTCCGGATCCGGTAACACCATTTTCTTTTAGCTTTGCCTGTGCAGTCCTTGATGCTTCGCGCAGCTTGTCGACATCAAACGGTTCCATAATTGTCCGTGTAGAGACGACTGAAATGGCTTTTAGATTTTTGGAACCCATAACGGCGCCAACGCCGCTCCGTCCGGCAGCACGGTCCTTATCGTTGATGATACAGGCCATTAACGAACCGGTTTCGCCGGCAGGCCCTATGTTGAGAACGGATGCCTTGGGATATAAATTTACAAGTGAATCGGTGACTTCTTCTGAACTCTTGCCCCAGTATTCATCGGCCGGAAGAATTTCTGCCTTTTCATCTTCTATATGAATACGAACCGGGGTATCTGCTTTTCCTTCTACTATTATTGCATCCCACCCGGCATATTTGAGCCTGGCACCCCAGACTCCGCCTGAGTTGGAAGATGCTATCATTCCGGTTAACGGTGATTTGGTTACCACCATGTACCGTCCGCCTGTAGGCACATTCGCCCCCGTTACCGCTCCTGTGACAAATACCAGTTTATTCTCAGGTGACAGGGGATCAACTTTTGCGATGCCCTCATCATAAAGAATTTTGGTACCGAGGCCGCGGCCGCCGATAAATTTTTTAGCTTTGTCCAGTGGAAGATCTTCGGTTTTTACGGATCTGTCGGTAAGATTAATTCTCAGCATTTTCCCGTTGTAAGTAGTAGCCATACCATTCACCTTTCAATCCTTTCAATGAAACCTGTCGTACATTTCATCTTAGAAACGGCTTGCGTGATTGACCTTTGAACCTGTAATTGCAGAATTTCGGTTAGTTCTGCTGAAATAACCGAATCTGCAGGAGGATATCTTGAGTTTGTATAAAATAGCATATGATATAGCCGGTGAGATGTCAATTGTTGTCTAAATTGTAGATGCTGACGGGTTCGAAAATATCAATTTAAAGTCAGTTCCAGGGCTATTCTATCCGCCGCACCCTCCTTCAATCAGCAAAATAATTATGAGTCCGTGACCATATAAAGCAGCATAATGAACGGCCTTACGCCCGGTTGCATCCACTATATTTACATCGGCACCTTTCTCTTTCAGAGCCAGGACAACTTCATCAAATCCTGATTTGGCAGCAAGCATCAGCGGCGTCATGCCGTCTGCATTTTGTTGGTTTATCGTCTCCGGATCCCATTCATTCTGCAGGATCCCTGCAGAATTATTATGTAGTACAAGGTTTAAAATATCCATATTATCCACACTCCACGAATCCTCTTGACCAGAGGCAGTCACCGCACGAAGGATTCTGACCCTTGCAGTCACACTGGGCATCCGATATGTAGTCACAGCAATCAACAAGGTCACAATCAGGACAGGAGGGAAAGCGGTTCGAGAAGTTCTGGATGCGCAGATCAACATACTTTGGATTGTTCCAGATCTCCTGCAGGGACTGCGTCTCGACATTGCCGAAATAGAAGGGCTTCACAAGTTTTTTACGGCCGAACACATATTCAATTCCGGGATGTGCAAACCGGTAACAGGGTGCAGCCTGTCCGTCGGCGCAAATGTAGATTGTTCCGTCTTCAATAAAATTGCAGCGGCGTTCCGTCTTGAGCTCTATGTTCGGCATCTTCAGCTGCATTTGATTTCGAAGGCTCGTCTGCTGCCATTGGTTCCGCTTTTCGCGTATATACTCATTACGGTCAATTGTGTAGAGGATTTGGTCCTGTCCCTGGCTGTTTTGCGGCAGATAATTGGAGATGATCAGCTTCATGACTCCCATCCGGTGAAGGACCGGAATCAGGGCAGAAACCTCATCAACATTGGATGTACTGAGTACGAGCTGCGCCTGTATCAGCGGCCGGGTTCGCTGCAGCTCCTTTTTCTTTTTCGTCAGACGAAGCAGGTTTCTCTCAAGGATCCGCAAATCGAATCCCCTTATTTCTTTGAAGGTTTTTTCCAGGCCGTCCACGGAAACGATGATTTTGTCGAAATAACGTGCGATGGTATCAAGCGTTTCGTCACTCCAGTAAAAGGCATTGGATGTGATCGTCAGTTTATAGCCGGCAAATAAAGGGACAATTTCAGAAAAATCGGGATGCAGGGTGGGTTCGCCGATTCCGCCGAATACAACTTCATCCGCCTCGGGGAATGATTTTAGTTCTTCGCTGATTTTTTGCGCTGTTTTCATCGACATATCAACTAGAGGCATCTTCCAATTATGTCTGAAACAGGTCTTACAGCTAAGGTTGCACCTGAGTGTAAGTTCCAGGAAGAGTTTTTTCAGTTCGTTGTTGTAGGTAATCATAGAGCCTCCTCAGGTTGCGGAATCTCTGATTCTTGCTTGGCTGCATACCTCTCCAGGATTAATTCGTGGATGATGCCGCCGGTCAGGATCATCATGCTGCAGAAATATAGCCAGAAGAGCACTATGATAATACTGGCCAGACTGCCGTACAGTCTGGCGTAGCGGTCGAAGTTATTGATATACCAGGAAAACCCTAAGGAGAAAAGAAGCCAGCAGACGGCAGAATAGGCGGCCCCGGGCAGCGACCGGAGGAAACCTCCCCTTCTGTGGGATGCCATATAAAAGAGCAGCGAAAATACAATAAGCAGAAATAAAAATGATACAAGATACCGGGCTAATTGAAGGGTTGTACCCGAAAATGCGGCCTGGCCGCTCCATAGCGCTATCTGCTGAAAGATGAGATCTCCGAATGTAATCAGAACCGCGGAAACGACAAGTGCCATCACAAGCAGGAGTGCGAACACAAGTCCCCAGAAGCGAAGCATCAGGGGATTGGCTGATTTTTTGGAGGAATAAATCTGATTTAAGCCCTGCAGTATAACGGTAAAACCTCTGGAAGAAGCCCAGATAAATCCGAGCATACTGACAGACATAAATGTTACATTCTGGCTGAAGACAATTTCGCTCAGGATATCAGAGATATATTCAAAGACCGGAGCCGGCACGATATACTGCAATACCAGAAGGACATCCGAACGGAACGGTATGGACTGCGACAAAAGTCCCAAAAGACTGACGAGGAAAATCATAAACGGTACGAGCGCAAGCAGTAAATAGAATGCTGTTTCGGCGGATCGGCTGCTGATGCGGTATCGGTCCAGCCGGACGAGGATTTTTTGCACAACATTAAAAGCGGGCCATTTTGAAAGCCTTGCGTAATAATTCTGCCCGGTCGTCACTTTCCTGTACAAATTGGTTTTCGGGCTGCGTTTTTCCGATTTGCTTCTCATATCTTGATACTATCACGATCGATACGCTGCCGCAATCCGTGACAAAAATGCGGCCGTGCCTTCAGCGTGCACATGACGCTGCCCGTATATAAAGTCCTTTTATATAAAAAAGAGAAAAAACAATTAAGAAAAAGTAAATATAATTAGATTTATCATGCGGTTATAGGGTATTATATTGATTGGATATTCATTCGACCCCTAAGACATTAATATATCTTAATATTAAATATATGGAAAGATATGAGGTTTTTTCTACATGGATAATTCTGGTGACGCAGAAAACAAAGATATTTCTGAAAAGACGGCAAGGCCGGGAAACACAGGGACAAAAGCAACCCCCGGAAATACCAGGGAAGTGGAAGACACGGATAACTCGGAGATCGTTATTATCCAGCACCAGAAAGACAGCATGAAATCAAAGACGAGTAAGGTGGTGATCATCGGTGCCATCGTTCTTGTTTTGCTGGCTGCAACCGGTGCTGCGACCTATTATTTTACGAACATCGGTAATCCATTCCCTTCTGCCAATGCCGGCACTGACGAGAATGCTGTTTCTCCAGATGTTATGAAGGCCGCCCTTGATGTGGATACGTTTTATTCCGGGATTAAGATTGACGGAGTTGACGTTTCCGGCAAGACGAAGGAAGAGGCGGCTGCCCTTTTTGCAGAAGAAACTCCTGCAAATGATTCTAAATTCAGTATTACTCTCTCTTTAGACGGAGAGAAGTATCCGCTGGATCCGGAAGTGTTCAGCACGACCTCAAATATTTCGGATGTGATTGATGAAGCATACAATTACAACAGGACAAGTGATAATTCGGATGAATCTGCGGCCCTTGCCGAAAGATATCAGGTTCTCTCAAATCTACAGGTCACTCCAAAGAACTATGAGCTTACATATGAAGTTGATATGGATGCAGTTGAAGATGAAATACACAGCATCCTTGATCCGCTCGCAGGGCCTGCAGTTGATGCTGCAGCAACCGCGTTCGATACGGAGAAACTGGAATTTGTCATATCGGAATCGGTAAAAGGAATGGATATTGATGTTGACGATGCGATTGCATCCGTGAAGTCAGCCGTTAAAGAGAATGAATATTCGAAGGTCATTCCTGTCAGTGCGGTTGTTGTTGAGCCAAAGGTCAGCAAAGAAGAGCTTTCTTCACTGCTTGGTCTTGTATCATCGACAACGACCATAACATCCAACAATGACAATCGAAATATTAATATCGATCTTGTCTGCAAGACAGAGGACGGATTGGTTCTTCAGCCCGGTGAGTCCTTTAATTTCAATGATTTCATCGGCGAGCGTACCTCTGCCAAGGGTTACAAATTAGCCCCCGGCATATATAACGGTGCAATTCGCCAGGAGCTTGGCGGCGGAATCTGTCAGACGACCGGTACGCTTTTCCACAGCGTTATGATGGCTGATCTGCAGGTCGACGAGCGTCATCCGCACTCATGGCCGAGCGATTATGTAGATAAGGGAACCGACGCAACCGTAACCTGGGGCGGAAAGAATTTCCAATTTACCAATAACTCGGAGTACCCGATTGCCATCCATGCGTATTACAGTGATCTTCACCTGACCATGGAGATTTACGGACGTCCGGTCGCTGACGGTATGACGATTGAGATTGAGGGTATTGTTACAGGCAGAACCGGCCCCGGACCTACGCAGTATGTGGCCAATCCTGCCGCGGCTGCCGGAACAAAGTCATCTGTCCGCGGCTCCCATGATTTCATCAGGGCAGAATGTTATAAGGTCTATTATAAGGACGGCGTTGAGGTCAAGCGTGAGCTGGCATTTACAAGTGTCTATAATTCAATCAATGCGATAGTCAGCGTTGGCGTACTTGCTCCCGATGGTACGATCTGTCCAATGGATCCTGCGACCGGTGCGGTGGCACTGCCTGCGGTTCCGACAGTCGTACCGGAAATACCGACACCTACAGATACTCCTGCGCCGACCGGAACACCTCCGACACCGA
>DIEQ01000078.1 GCA_002418705.1 Mageeibacillus sp. UBA5770
GAATAAGGGCGTCCCCAACATCTGCACCGGATAAAGCTTCATCTTCCGGCTGGAAGCTTACAAGCGGAAATTTTTCATTCTGTGAAAGAGAACGGATTACAGGTGCTGCCGCTGCTGCTGCACTTGTCTGTCCTCCGGCTAGTTCAATCCATTTCAACATAATTATTCACCTTTCGTATTGAGATTAACTTATCTATGTCAATGGGTCCGGCAGCCAGACTGCCGGACCTCCGGCGCTTTATTTATCGATTGAATCGGCATTTGCAAGAAGGAACTTCTCTGCTTCGACATTCCAGAGTCCTTTGTTTGCTTCAACAATATCCGCAAGTTTTCTGAACATGGGATCTGTTTCTCCAAGTGCACGGAAATCATTGATAGCAGTCAGCGGCATATTTATATGTGTATATATGAGCTTCTTGCCGCCCGGTATCTTAGGAAGATTAAGTGTTGTCTCAATGACGCTGTTGATTCCTCCGACATGAGTAACCATGGCAGAAGGATTTATCAATCCTTTTGTCATCATATCAAGAGCTTCAATCAGGTCATCGGTATTTCCACCACTGTTGCCTGCAACATGTGTGGCATTGTAATGTACATTATAAAAATTGAACTGAGCAGAGAAGGCAGTGTTTGTCGGGCCTGCAAAGAAGTTGAGACATCCGTCATAGGCGAGGATTTTGTCAGCCTGCTCAACAACCGGGGCAACAGGAGCATATACATATACATCATTATAGCCCTTGCCTTCTTCAGTAAGGGAAATCAGGTGTGAAGCAACGTCTTCAATACCGCTTGTGTTGACATACATGAGCTTCACTCCGTTTTTCGCTGCTTCTTCTACGGAATAAATGGATGCTGCGCGCGCAAGGCGTACATCATCGATATCTGTTACAACGAGCAGGGCGGGACGACGGGGATTGTGGATAGCATAGTCAATAGCACCGAGGCCCATAGGTCCGACGCCAGCAAGAAGAGCCATGTTGCCGCCTTCTACGATGCCCATGTTGTGGACATAGCTGCCGGCTACTGTATGGTAATTGACGTGGAATCCGCCGACTATACAAGACATCGGCTCGGAAAGTGATCCGAAGTAAAAAGCATCGCCGGTGTAGTGAAGAAGACATCCGCGATCCATGACAATTTCAGGTATTACAATATAAGTTGCAGCACCGCCGATGTAATGGAATGAATAACCGGGGGCGGCATATACATTGGCAGGATCATTTATAGCAGGCTGGATTCCGAATTTTTCACCGGGTTTGAACTCATCAGCCCACTTGCTTCCGACTTCAACAATCTCTCCGCAAAATTCATGTCCGATTATGGTCGGGTTGGTTGCTATATCAGCAGGAACACGCTTATGATCGGAACCCTGCATAGCTGCTTTGTATGAGGACATACAAATGCTGTCGGAAATAATTCTGGCGAGAATTTCTCCGGGACCGATTTTTGGCAGTTCAAATGTTTCAAGTCTCAGGTCTTGCTTTCCATACAGTCTTACTGCAGTCGTTTTCATGGGCAGATCCTCCTTAGGGGTTATGCCAGCTTTTCTGGCAATTTTGTCTGGTTCACCGAAAGTGCCTTGATAAGCAACCGGGAGTCCATTCGTTTCTTTATGTCAGATTATAGCATTGCTGGTGTTGAATGTGAACACTAATTTGTTAATTTCTTTCATTAATTTTCACAGGCTCTCTATAAGTCGATTATGGCGTATTTGTGAATATCAAAGCAGAAATCCATTAAATACGTATATAAATATCAAATTATGAAGTGATTTTCACTTATTGTATTTATATATCAGCTGTGATATGATGCGATTAATACAAAATTAACATAACAAAACAGGGTGTGAAATTGGAGGGCTATATGCCGATAGATAGACGTGATGCTATTAATCAATACATTCAGTCACGCGGCGAAGTCCGCTTAACAGAACTCGAAGAGCGTTATCCGGAAGTATCAAGTATGACGCTGCGACGTGACCTTGAAACTCTCGAAAGGATGGGGCTTATTGTACGTGTCCGCGGCGGAGCGAAATCGCTGGCACATCTTTCCATGATTAAGGAAGCTGCATACACGCAGCGTCAGGCGGAAAACACAATAGCTAAGGTGTCGATTGCAGATAAAGCTGTTGCCCTGGTCGAAGCCGGCCGTTCTTTATATATTGATTCCGGTACAACGTGTATGTGTTTTGCTCAGCGCCTTCCTGATCAGAATCTGTTTGTTCTGACGCCTGCACCTAATATTGCCCTTGAACTGGCCAAACACCAGAATATCAAGATCAACCTGACCGGCGGACAGCTCAACAGGGAGACTCTGACACTTTCAGGATTCAATGCCAGTGAATACGTGAAGAGCCTGAACATTGACCTTGCTTTTATTGCAGCAAGTGCTTTTTCCTTAAACAGTGGTTTTTCCTGCGGTGATTACTACGAAGCAGAACTCAAGCGGCTTATCATTAAAAAGGCACAGAGGGTCATCCTTCTCATGGATTCTTCAAAAGTCAACAGCGGCCTGCCGCATACATTTGCCAGACTGAACAATATCCATACCTGGATTACAGACAGTCCCTTGCCTGAGGATGTCCAAAAAGCCGCAAGACAGGCCCGTGTCACACTATTGTAGGAGGATGCACACATGTCACGAGCTTATATTGTTACCAGTAACAGCCATGACCCATGGTTCAACCTGGCCCTCGAAGAATTCCTCATGCAGAAGCTTATTTCTGAGAAGGATGAGAAGCCGGCACTTCGTGCAATACTTTACTTATGGCAGAATCAGAATACGGTAGTCATCGGCAGGAACCAGAATGCATGGGCTGAATGCAAGACTGCGCAGCTTGAATCTGAGGGCGGCTGCCTTGCACGGCGCAGTACAGGCGGCGGGGCTGTTTTCCATGATCTTGGAAATCTTAATTTTTCACTGCTTCTTCCTGAAGACGACTTCAGCCTGGACCGTAATTTCCAGATGATTGTCGACACAGTCCGCAGGGAAGGGATTGACGCTGAACGATCGGGCAGGAATGACATCCTGGTTGACGGCCTCAAATTCTCCGGCAATGCATTTCGAATGAACAGGGGAGTGGGCCTGCATCACGGTACCCTTCTTGTACACTCTGAATTTGAACGTGTTGGAAGATACCTTACCGTAAATCCTTCTAAGCTGGCGTCGAAGGGTGTCGCTTCGGTTCGTTCCAGAATCACGAATCTTCGCGTCATTTGTCCGGATATCACTGTACAAAAACTATCCGGCGCAATGGAAGAAGCATTTATCAAGACTTTCTGCGATGCTGAAAGCGCGGATGAAACCGGCTGTTCCCTGATGACTGAAAGGTTTACAGACAGTGATTTTAAAGATATTCCCGAATTAATCGCTATTCGAGACAAATTTGCTTCATGGGAATGGCGTTATGGACAGAGCATCCTATTTGATTCACAGATTGAACAGAAATTTGAATGGGGACACATTCAAATTGGCATGAAGGTAAGCCAAGGTATTGTCAGCGAGGTTCGGATATTTTCCGATGCACTCGACTGCGATTATATAGATCTTGTATCGGTTACTCTTAAGGGACTTCGCTTTCATTCCGATATCCTGGCTGATGCCGTTATAAAAGAGGCACCGGCTGACGGCGGATTCGGTGTATCGAGAGAGAAGATGGCAGAAGATATTTCGAATTTACTTCGCGAACAGGGCTGGTAAAATACTTATTCCCATCAAAGTGAACTGCCGTCATACTTTTTTACGGGGATTCTTATTTCGACTTCTGTTCCCGCATTCTCCGAACTTCGGTATGTCATACCGAATGAATCACCATAGTAGAGCTGCAGGCGCTTATGTGTGTTGTAGATGCCGATATTGCTTCCGATAGAACTGTCACCTTTACCGCTCAGGATCGTCTCCATTTTTTCGGGAGGTACACCTACGCCGTCGTCCGACACGATGAAGACTATGACATCACTTTCAGCCCATCCGGTGATAACAATATTGCCTTCTTTGGATTCCTTCCCGAATATGCCGTGCTGTATAGAGTTTTCTACAATAGGCTGCAGCACAAATTTGGGTATTTCATAATCAAGCAAGTCGTCCGGGACATCAATAAAGAAGTGTATTTTATCCTTATAACGCATATTCTGCAATTGAACATATAAAGAAACATGCGATAACTCTTCACCGATACTGACAATAATATTCCCTTTGCCCAGTGTCAGTTTATAAAATTTGGACAGTGCCTGCACAGCGGCAGAGACTTCTTCACTTTTTCCGCTTTTGGACAGCCAGTTAATCATATCCAGGGTGTTATACAGGAAATGAGGATTGATTTGCGACTGCAGTGCCTTAAATTCAGAGATTCTCAAATCATTGGCCGCTTTTACTTCTTTTTCCATTAGATTATTTATCTCATGGGACATGTAATTGTATGTATCAATCAAATCACCTATTTCGTCATGTTCAAGCCTTCTGGCGAGGGGGATCGGCTTGCCGCCTTTGACGAGCTTCATCTGCCTGATCACGGAAGAAATACGCCTTGCTATGGAATTGGACAGCTTGAGCGAGAAGAAATATGCAATGCCGAGGAAAATGAAATAAGATACGACAAAGAGCCACAAAATATTGCGGTTCTGGTTCAGCACACTGTCGACGGGTATAACCGACACCATAAACCAGTCCGTTCCGCTGACTTCTTTATATCCGATATATGTTCTTTGTGAGGCAAAGGTACGTGTCTCAAAAACGGTCGTATCAGGAATTTCGGATACGACTTCTTCATACCTCATGAAATATTTACCGGACAGATATGGATTGGAAGAGGAGACAAGTGTATTTCTCCCGTTTACCAGGTAAGTGGCACTGTCTGTAATGGATATATTTTTCTTTAGAATGGAGTCGATATTGCCCTTTGAAAAGTAGACCACAACATAAGCGGCGGCATCTTTTGATGTGTTATTTGAATAGTTGATTTTTCTTGCTATAGAGAAGGCTCCGGAAAACTGGACCTCGTCCGGTGTAAGATACAGACTTGGGCAAACGAGCATCCTGTCATTTGTACTGCTGAAAATTCCGTGCCAGTAGGATCCCTCAATATCGCTGATGGGTCGAAAAATATCATACGACGCAAAGGAAAAGTTGGCATATAAATCCTCATAAGGCTTATCCAGAAAAATTTTGATATCGGTAATGTTTAAATCATCAATCAGCGCGCTTGATGAGTTTAGAAAAGATAGCGTGTCTTCACTGAAGTCCTGGTCGGAAGTCAATTTGCGGTTTAGCGTATTATTGTCATACTTAAGCATTTCCGTAAAAAAAGAATCGCTTATTATGGTATTTGAGGCGGCATTTACCTGGGCTATCGCAGTTTCAATGCTGCTTACCGTCTGCCGTGACAGTGTCTGCTCCGAATGTATTGTGTTAGAAAGAATAACGCCGGAAAGCTGATTATAAATTAATAATGAAATTACAAGTGTAGGGACCAGGACAAGGATGAAATGAGAAAGCATGAATTTGTACTGCAGCTTCAAATCATAAGAGTAGAAGTTAACTATTTTCCTGTATAACTTAATCATTTGGCATTATGCTCCCTGAACTCTGACGGGGAGAAGCCCACCATCTTTTTGAAAGTTTTCCCGAAGTAATTACCGTCACTGTATCCGACTTTGGCAGAAATGTCCGTTATCTTATAACGAGGATCCAGCAGCAGGCTTTTTGCCTTATCAATGCGGTATTCTGTCAAATATTGATTTAATGTCTTGCCTGTCTCATTTTTAAAAATCGTGCATACATAGGATGTTGAGAGATAAACATGTTCACTTATATCCTTAACCGACAGACTTTCATTCTGATAATTTTTACTGATAAATGATTTGATCAGAAAGATGGTTGAATTCTCCTGGATGTTTGTCTCAAGGGAATAAAAGAGAAGATCGACTTTCTGAATCAGCAAGTTATTGAGAATAGAGAGAGTACCGCTTTTTGAAATATAATCAAGAATTGTTTCCGAACTTCCTTCTGAATCTGACAGATAAATCTGCAGATGGGCGGCCGTATTATAAAGTTCCATAAATAGTTTGTAATAGAAATCTTTTATATAATTTACAAGGGTTCCCTGGCTGTTTACCAATTTGGAATAAATACTCTCAACTATTCGAAGCGTTTCCGTTTTGTTCCGGGAAGAAAGGGCTTCGTGAAATTGAGTGATAATATCCTGTGAGATCTGCGGTGCCTCTGAGCTTTCTACGCCGTACTGCAGAACGCTGTTGTATTCATAAAAGAATGAGCTCTGAAGTAATATGACAGCAGAATTGTATGAGTCGTATACTTTTTCAACGCCTGTGACGGTTTTTCCGATGCCAATATAAAAATTGCAGTTTTCAGCAAGAAAAGCTGCGAATTTGCGGAAATGCCTGGATAAATTCGCGAATGATGACTTATCAGCAGTGAATACGTGACAGATAAAATACTCATCCTGCTTAACCGCCCATATATAATGCATATGCTGCGCTTCAAGCAGTCTGGTAAGTTCATCCGGTATACCGGCTTGCTCAGTGCTGCTTATACCCGAATAACCGTCTACAAATTTGATAATAACGGTGGTAAATACCGTTGTCGGCTTAACAGATAAGCCCAGAGCCGCAAACTGCTTTTCAAAAATACCCGGATTCTCATAATTGGGATATGTTATATCAAGCGCGAGCTTTGTAACCGTTTCGCGAATCTGGCGGGTGGCTGAATCCCTGGTCAGCTGTTGAAGGGAATCCGTTGAAATAGCTTCCTTTATGGCATCTTCGACTTCTGAAGGCATAATAGGCTTTTCAACATAGCTGATTGCTTTTAGACGGATCGCTGCTTTTAGATATTCTTTGTCGGAATATCCGCTCATAAAGATAATATGACAGTCAGGAATTTCCTCGCGGATCTTAACTGCCATTTCGATTCCATTCATTCGGGGCATGCGCACATCACTCAGAATGATCTGAGGTTTAAATTTTCTCGCCAAAGAAAGACCGTTGATTCCGTCGTCAGCCTGGTAAATATTATGAATACCAAGAGAAGCCCAGTCTATGCTGCCTAAAAGTCCTTCTCTTGTCAGTTCTTCATCATCAACAATTAACAAATTCATATGCTGCCCCAATATTTTGAAGTGAAAATTCTGCTTTTCTGCTATTGTATCAAATTTTAGGTGAAAACAATCCGCAAAAAAATTACTGATAATAAATTACCCTGTTTCACAAAATTTTACCGTTTGAATTAAAATTACTGGATGGTAGCATAAGAAACGAAAGAACATGCAAATGTTTTTTGTGCAGGGTGACAGGTAATCCGGATTTCACGTCGTTAACAATGCATATATTTTTTATATTTAATTGCGTGATGCCATTCATGCAAGGACAGGAGTAAGAATGAGTGTGTCTGAGTATGTTCTCGAACTAAACGGAATTACCAAGATTTTTCCCGGCGTTAAAGCACTCGACAAAGTGCATTTTCAGCTCAAACCCGGTGAAATCCATGCACTCATGGGTGAGAACGGAGCGGGGAAATCAACGTTCATCAAAGTAATTACCGGAGTTCATAAGGCCGATGAAGGCGAAATGATTCTTGACAGCAGGAAAGTGGACTTTCAGGGTCCGCGTGATGCACAGGCTGCAGGTATCGCTGCGATTTACCAGCATGTTACAGCGTATCCGCATCTTTCAGTAACCGAGAACATTTTTATGGGACATGAAAAAGTTAAATTCGGCAAAATCATGTGGAAAGAAATGCATGAAGAAGCCAATGGATATCTGAAGCAGCTTAGGGCTGATTTTTCTGCCACGGATGAGATGGGTGCCCTAAGCGTTGCTCAGCAGCAGATGGTCGAGATTGCAAAAGCACTCTCGATGAACGCAAGGATTATTATTATGGACGAGCCAACAGCAGCTCTTACCAAAACGGAAAGTGAAGAGCTGTACAGAATCACGGAACATCTTCGTGATCAGGGCAATTCCATAATATTCATATCACACCGGTTTGAAGACATGTACAGACTGGCCACCCGGGTTACAGTACTTCGGGATTCGAAAAATATCGGAACTTATAATGTTAATGAAATTACAAACGATGATCTGATACGTGCCATGGTCGGACGAGAAATCAGTGATCTTTTTCCAAAGCCAGCGGTTAAGATCGGCGAAGAAGTTCTTCGTGTCGAAGACTTCTGCAGGACGGGATATTTCAAAAATGTAAGCTTTGCTGTCAGAAAAGGCGAAATTCTTGGCCTTACCGGCCTTGTCGGGGCCGGGCGGACGGAAGTATGCGAGACGATTTTCGGTATAGAAGAAAAATCCTGCGGCAAAGTGTTCCTGGACGGTAAAGAAGTTGACATCAAGAACCCCACTGAAGCAATGCGGCTCGGAATAGGATATCTTCCTGAGGACAGGCAGCTGCAGGGTCTTATACTGGATTGGGGAATCGGCCGCAACATTACTTTGCCGATTATTGATACACTTAGTAATCATTCCTGGCTGAATGAGAAAAAGGAACGTGAAGTGGCCAAGAAACTGGCTGAGCAAGTCGATACAAAAGCCGTAACGCTATTCGATAAGGCAAGTTCCCTTTCAGGCGGAAATCAGCAAAAAGTTGTCGTTGCTAAATTACTGGCGACAGATGTTAAAGTCATCATACTTGATGAACCGACCAAAGGCGTTGATGTCGGAGCAAAAGCTGCCATATATGCAATTATGGGCGAACTTGCAAAGCTGGGATACGCCATTGTGATGATTTCATCTGAAATGCCGGAAATTCTCGGCATGTGTGACAAAATCATTGTCATGTGTGAAGGTAAAGTCACCGGTGAGCTCATGCGAAGTGAAGCAACACAGGAAATTATTCTTGATAAAGCTATGGCGAAGTCCCATCACACAACTGTAGAACAAAGTGAGGTGCGGATAGATGGATAAGATTAAGTCGATTACAAAAACACTGACAAAGTCCAGAGAAATAAGCCTGATCTTTGTACTTATCATTTTAAGTGCTGCGATTCAGCTAAGAAACGATAAGTTTTTATCATTCGGCAATATTAATGACCTGCTCGTAAACGCTACCATTATGAGCATACTGGCTATCGGCATGATGTGCGTACTTCTCATAGGCGGTATCGATATTTCAATCGGTTCAACACTCGCTCTTTCCGGTATGATCGCAGCCCTTGTCATGAGAAGTAATCCGCAGATTCCGGGATTTGTCTCCTTTCTCATTGCCATCGGAGTCGGCCTTGTCTGCGGTCTGTTAAACGGCATTGTAATTGCCAAAGCCGGTGTTATCCCTATCATCGCAACACTTGGCTTTATGAACATTTTCCGCGGGGCAACATATCTTGTAGCGAACAGCCAGTGGGTTCATAAAGAACAGATTACGCTTGATTTCCAGAACTTCACATTGAACAGCCTGTTTGGAATTAATAACATGATTATTGTCGCTATTGTCTGCTATCTGATCTTTGCTTACTTACTGACATTCAACAGGACCGGCCGAAAGATTTATGCCGTAGGAAGTAATCCTGAAGCTGCCGAGATCAGCGGTATCAATATTGACCGGATTAAAATCATCGTATATACGCTGATGGGCGGCCTGTCCGGACTTGCAGGAGCCCTATGGGTTTCCAAGTACGCATCGGCACAGGGTGATTCAGGAAAAGGAATTGAAATGGATATTATCGCTGCCTGTGTTATCGGCGGCGTAAGCTTAAGCGGCGGCAAGGGAACTGTTCTCGGTGTTGTCCTGGGATGTCTCTCCCTGGGTATATTGAATAATGCACTGCCGCTTATCAATGTATCTTCCTTCTGGCAGGACGCCATCAAAGGTGTAATCATTATTGTTGCACTGATCCTGAACGTTATGACGCAGAGAACGCTTGATAAGAATAACCTTAAAAGGAGGGAACTGTAATCATGGCACAGACAAAAAGAGTAATTGCAGCGGAGAAGGTGTTCTCATGGAAGAGTTTCTTCCTCCAATGGGAGTGGTTCCTGGTCCTGGTGTTTATACTTGTTAATATTATGAATATGATGATTTCCCCTTACTATCTGAGTACCACCGGTTTGCTGATGGCAACATCATCTTTCCTTGAGAAAGCCTTTATTGCCCTCCCTATGGTTTTTGTACTGGTAATCGGTGAGATTGACATTTCCGTTGGCTCAACAGTTGCACTTTCCTCGGTCATTATGGCAGTATGCTACAACGAGCTTGGCATTCCAATGGGTGCAGCTATTTTGATCTGTCTTCTTGTCGGAACCCTCTGTGGGTTCATTAACGGATTTATCCTTACTAAATTTACAGAACTGTTTCCGATGATTGTAACCCTGGCAACCATGATCCTGTACCGCGGCATTGCCGTAATGATTCTGGAAGACCAGGCATCCAAGAATTTCCCGTCCTGGTTCAGCAATATCTTCTGGGGCAAGGTTGGTGCCGTTCCCTATATGCTGATTGTATTTATCATATTCGCCGTCGCATTCGGAATTGTTCTCCATAAGACCACTTTCGGCAGAAGATTGTTTGCTATCGGAAGCAATAGAACAGCAAGTAAGTATGCGGGCATTGAAGTGCAGAAAATCCGTCTTATCGTATATACGCTCGCCGGTCTTTTTGCAGCAGTTACAGCTGTCTTCCTGACATCACGCATGGGGAGTACGCGGCCAAATATCGGAGAGGGATATGAGCTCGAGGCCATATCAATGGTAGTCCTCGGAGGGGTATCAACATCAGGCGGCAAGGGGAGATTTGTCGGAGCCGTTATAGCAATTTTCATAATCGGCTTCCTGCGTTATGGATTAGGTCTCATTAATACACCTGCACCTACCATGCTAATCATAATCGGTTCACTTCTGATTGTTGCCGTTATGTTCCCGAACCTTAAGCTTGGCAGCCTTTTGAAGAAAAAAACAGGAATTTCACTGTAAGATTTGGGATCATTCGAATCATATCCGACCCGTTACTTCGGTACTGATGGCGAAGCCATTCATGTATAATATGCAGGCGAAGTCTTCTTCTCCTGTGTAAAAAAACAGCAGAGGACAAAATTTTCTGCTATCGGAAACCATTCATTATTTATTTCTAAGGAGGAAAGAAAATGAAAAAATTTCTAGTCGTTCTCTTGTCAGTCGCTATGCTTTCCACATTCCTGGTCGGTTGTTCAAGCAAGACAGCTGAAACTACAAAAGCTGCTGCAAAGACCTATGCAATTATCGTAAAGAATGCCGGTAACCCTTACAACGAAAAAGAGTCAGCCGGATTCAAAAAAGTAATCGAAGATGCCGGCGCAACCTGCATCATCAAAGCACCGTCAGAAGCTACCGCAGAAGCTCAGATCACCATGATCAACGAACTTGTTGCACAGAAAGTTGATGCTATTGCCATTGCCGGTAATGACGCAGACGCTCTTCAGCCGGCTCTTAAGCAGGCTATGGATGCCGGTATCAAGGTATTGTCACTTGACTCTGCCGTAAATAAAGACAGCCGCCTTGTTCATGTTAACCAGGCCAGCACAGAGCTTATCGGAACAACCCTCGTCAAGGCCGTTGCCGATATCGCCGGCGCTGACGGCGGACAGTTCGCTATCCTATCTGCTACAAGCCAGGCAACCAACCAGAATTCCTGGATCGAAGCTATGAAGGCAGATCTTGCAAAAGACAGCCGCAAGCTTGAATTAGTAAAAATCGCTTATGGCGATGATGAATTCCAGAAATCAGTTGATGAGACAGAAGCCTTGATCAAGAACTATCCTGACCTTAAGGTTATCTGCGCACCTACAACCGTTGGTATGATGGCCGCCGGTAAAGTTCTCACAGACAAAGGACTGACAGCAACCATCAAGCTTACAGGTCTTGGACTTCCTTCTGAAATGGCTGATTATATCGGCGCTGACAAAGCCTGCCCTTACATGTTCCTGTGGAACCCTCTTGAAATCGGTGCCCTTGCCGCTTACACAGCTATCGCACTCGTTGACGGCAGCATCACAGGCAAAGCAGGAGAAAACTTCACAGCCGGTACTCTTGGCGACAAGAAAGACGGTAAGTACACCATCGTTGCATCTGCAGACGGCGGAACAGAAATCATCCTTGGCTCACCCTTCAAATTTGAGCCGTCCAACATCGAAGAGTGGAAAACAGTATATTAATTTATTCTGCTCAGATGTATGATAACTTATAATTAACGAAAGATTCCTGCGGCTTGGTGCCGCAGGAATTTTTCTGACGAGGTGAAATGCAATGATAAAGGGCTTCAAAATGAAAATTTATGAAGGCATGGCAGCAGAATATGAAAAACGTCATAACGAGCTGTGGCCTGAAATGCAGGACATGATTCATGAATACGGCGGGAAAAATTACACGATATTCCTGGATGAAGAGACGAATGTTCTGTTTGGTTATATTGAGATTGAGGACCTGGAAAAGTGGTCGAAATCGGCAGATACTGCGATTAACAGAAAATGGTGGGACTTCATGGCTGATATTATGGAAACAAATCCTGACAACAGCCCGGTAGCAATCGATCTTAAAACGGTATTTCATCTGGATTAATTCCAGGTCACAAATAAGCCCGGAAAAAGGGAAAACCTTAGAGATTAAAATCTCTAAGGTTTTTTGCGTGGTCGGAGTGACCGGACTTGAACTGGCGACCTCTTGCACCCCAAGCAAGCACTCTAGCCAACTGAGCTACACCCCGACGCCTTTACAATTTTAACATAAGATTCACCTATGTCAATTCCAATTTTGAAATAAATAATTTATCTCTTTTTTAGCTCCTTCTTATTGTTTTTGTATTATAGAGGTATGAACTGTTGTATGCTATTATTAATCTGTTATAACACTATTATAATAAGTAAAAAGTGAAATAAATGAGGAGGTATGGATATGTTTTGTACCAAATGCGGCAAGGCAATAGATGACGGCAGTTCTTTCTGCCCGGAGTGCGGTCAGGATCTCAGAGCCTTTTCAACTTTAAAGCCCGGCACAGTAGATCAGGTATCGACGGAAGCTGATGCTCCGATTAGTGTGGAAGAGATTGGAAATGAACCCGATATCCCGGAAACACCCGCACCTGCTGAGCCGGTATATGCTGCTCCTGCACCGGAATTTCTGAACACAGGTGTGATTCCTCCCGCTGTACAATCCGCAAAGCCTGCCGGTGATGCAGGATCAAAGCTTGGTGCTTTTTTTAAGGAATATGTGAAGAGTCCGGTATCTGCTGTTGCCAGTCATGCAAAAAGCGAATTCTGGTTATGGGGCTTACTCTCACTCGCAGCATATCTGCTGATTCACTTCCTGATCTCCCTGGCCGGCATACATTCATTCCGGGGAGTGGGTTATCAATTCGGATATTTTGTAGCCAATATTGTTCGTTTTGCAACGCTGATTTTTGCTTACTATCTCTTTCAGAGTGTATTTAAGGTTAAGAAGAAGAGCCTGACTTCTGTTATCGCAGTGGTCGGCCTGGCATTTTTACCGCTTCTGCCGTTATATCTCTTAGGTCTGGTATTTAACAGAATGATAAACTACAGCAACATACTTTCAGGATTAATGATGGTGGCCTATACTGTTGCAGGAATTATTCTTTATTCTGAACTTAAAGAATCCTCTGATGATAAATCAGGGATGCAAAGCTTGCTGACTGTTGCTGCCTCGATAGCCTGCATGCCTATTATCAGCGGTATCATTGACGCACTTGTGTCAAATGCCTACGCTTACTTCTATTATTAATCATTCTGCGATCGAAAACGACAGGGAAGAGGCCCTTGATGCTGCATATGGATACATCTGAAAGTAAATACCTTATTGGGATTTCTCCCCCGGTAACATTACGACATGACCTGCGCCCGGGAGATTTAGGATCCATGGTTACGATGCATGGAAGAATATATGCAGAAGAATGTGGATACAATCTTGCTTTCGAAGCCTATGTCTGTAAGACCTTCTATGAGTATGCCAAATCAAGTGTCCTGCCGGTGAGCAAGTTCTGGCTGATTGAAGCAGGGGACACTCTGGTGGGCACAACAGCAATTGTTGCAGCGGGAGATAACCGGGCACAGCTTCGATGGCTTCTTGTTGAGCCCGAGTTTAGAAAACATCATCTGGGTTCATTTTTGTTTGGCCAGGCTATTGAATATTGCCGTCAGATGAATTACAGGGAAGTCTTTCTAAATACAACGATAGAACAAAAAACCGCCCTTTCGATGTACGAAAAGGCGGGATTTGTTTTGGATCATATGGAAGAATACCAGAGTGAATGGGGTCATCCCATCCAGGAACGTGTATATGTCTTATCTCTTACGAAGCAGCTGTCGTTGCCGCAGGCGTGACTGCGGCCAGGCTGGCTGCAGCATCTTCTGCTGTTATGTCAGCGGCAAGTGCAGATGCGTCTTTTGAAGAAACGATGTCAAGCGTGCAGTAGAAAGTGGTGCCAACGGATCCTGTATCAAGAGCAAGACCGTAATTACCGCGGACGGTTACCGGATCTTCACTTGTGTAAATATCAGAAAGATATGTGGTTGCTTCAAGTGTAGTCATCTCAGGATAGAGAACCTGCACATATGGTGCGAAGATGACAAGAAGTTCATTAAAGGCCGAGCTGTTGCTGAGGAGCATCGCCACCCGAAGTGCTTTAATGTTATCGTCAGATTTATTTACACTTCCGGAAACGGCAAGCTGATAGTTGACTGTATTATCGAGATATCCGGAAAATGTTCGAACATCAGAATCGGATGAGGATGCAGAATCTGTTCCTGCTGTTTCTTCATCGTAGGCCACTTCGGGGAATGCAAAACCATAACCTGAGATCGCTTCATAGGCATCTGTTTTGGCATATGCGGCAGAGAATTCTTTCAGTGTCATTTTGAGTGTGCTGCTGCTGTTGAACATTCCTGTAAAAAATGCAATAAACACAAATATCAATATGGCGGCAACAATGGCGGAAACAACAACAATCGGATCAATACCTTTTTTCCCGGCAGGCTTTTCGGACTTCATACCTGCTTCTTTTTGCTTTTTCATTCGCGTTGATTTATTGCTGCGAAGCATTTCTTCGATTGCTTTTATTTCTTCCTCATCATCAGACGGACGCTCGACAGGTGTGTTCTGCGCCTTCAAAATCTTGTCTATGCTTTCATTATCCTCCGGATTGTCAGAGACGGGATCGTCAGCAACAGGTTTGACATTCGGAGCAGTTATTACCAGATCATCAGGATCTGGTTTTGGTCCCAATAAATTAACGGTCAAAGCTTCCGGATCAATGTCCGTTGTATTTGTATCTTTGGTTGCAAAAGTTGCCATTTCGGTTACCTCACATTTTTTTACACATTTGTACTATAGAGATGATAAGCGCAATTAGCTAAATCCGCAACTCTTGTTGATGGATTCATACCGATTTGCCTCAGTTATATGATACAATAATCGTCGATTAAGTAATAACATATCCGGCATGGAGTGTAAGAATGGGTGATAATTCCAAACCTTTGTCATCTTTGCCTGCGAAACCCCGAAAATTAATAACTTCATCCGCAGTAAACAAGAGGCGGGAGTGGTTATTATATGTTTTTACATTGGCATTTGTGCTTTTATCACTGCTTCTTCTTTACAAGGTGCCCTTTAACGGAGACGATGCCATTAATTGTATGACTGGCGGTGCTCTTGCATTCGGCCACAGAACGATCTGGCAGCACACATCCATGCTTTATAAGAACTGGCTCGACACAGGCCGTGTATATCCGCTCGCATTTTATTCGTATGCACTTTTTTCAGCTTTACCGACGCTGTTTGCATACCGTACATTCCAGATTGTTCTAAATATGACTGTTATTGCGTCCTTCGGCGCACTTACGCATCGCCTGACAAAGAGCTCGCAGGCAGCTGCGGCAGCCATGCTCCTCATTCCTGTTTTTATACAGTTCCGTTATTATCAGGATCCTGTAATGGCATACCACGGAATGCTTCAGTTCGTTGCGCTTTATTTAATATGGGCGATGTATCTTCAGATTTACGGGATTGAGAAGGGGAAAGTCATACCGATTATTGGCAGTTCACTGCTTTATTTATGCTGCCTTCTGACTTATGAGATCTCATTTGCATTCATTTTGATTTTTGTCCTGATCTCCATTCATTACGGAAAAGGGGCAGGCAAGTTCATCAATGTTAATCCGCACCTGCTGGTCACGGCTGCAATTCTCGGCGTCACGTTCTATTATCGAACACATGCAGCAAATGCGTCATATGCAGGCGTCAGCATTTCATGGAATATCTGGAAAATATTGAAGGCTTTTATCAGTCAGATCAGTTCTGCGATTCCGCTGAGTTATTGGCTTCTGGCAACTCCTACTTTCCTTATATACGGCATCCGGCAATTCATTTTTGCCATTACCTTCTGGGATGTCTTTCTCTCTGTCACATTAGGGGTTCTTCTTTTGGCCATATTTTTCTTTCTGCCCAGAAGAAAAATCCCGCTGTCGCTTTTCCTGTATGGACTGGTGCTTTGGCTTCTGCCGGCCTCAATCATTTCACTGTCGCTCAGATACCAGACCGAACTTTCGCCGGGAGTCGGTTACCTGCCGATTTATATACAGTATTTCGGCGGTGCGCTCATTGCAGTCAGCACGATTCATTACATCTTCATGCGCGTCAAGAATGAAAAAGCAAACCGGATTTTTGCCTTTTTGATTGCCTTGTGCTTCAGTCTGGGATTTTTAATAAACAACATTAATAACAGGCAGATTAAAAATGTATATGCAGATAACAACTGTCAGGCACTGTCTGCCGCTGCCATGAACGATGGTATTCTTGACCGGCTCGAAGATAATGATGCGCTTCTTGTACTTGGCGGCGGATATGGTCTTGTCTTTGATCCTGCAAGCTTTATCTGCCTTAATGCAGGCGGTCTGCGAATTTCTTCTAAATCCCTTCAAATGCTCACAGATACTGAAAAAGACAAAAAGAATTCTGGAATTGCAGTTCTGAATCCGGAAGATCTTTATGTATTTTTGTCAGCTGGAGATCTTTTGTGCGGATCAGCCGTAGTTGGAAAAGTGGAATCCATTACTTTTGATTCTGAATCACAAACGATTACTCAGGTCACGGTGAGTGAAGTTACTATATATGTTTGTGACTCCGGAAACGGCATCCTTCATATTTCGAGTCAGGCTCCTGACGGGACACTGACCGGTACGGACATACTGACATCGGATATTTTTGCTGAACCGGACTCTGATAATAAGAATATACTGAAGTCAGATGGTCAGATCAGTGGGATAAATATAGATATAAATAGAATAACTGCTGTACATGAGCCGGAAGGTATTTCAAAGATTAGTCAGCTCGATCAGGAGAAAACGTGTACAATTACCATTGAAGCCGTGGATAATCCGATCGTTTTCAATACGATAGCAGTCGCTGGTCCCGGGTAAACAAAGAAAGAGGGCGGTCAATCATGCAGCATAAAAGCAGACTACATGCGCTCATAACCGGTGGTTCACGGGGAATTGGCGCTGCAACGGCTCATGCATTCGCAAGTGCCGGGTATGCTGTTACTATTTTGTATTACAGAAACGCTAAGATGGCAGAGGATATTGTGATGTCTCTTCGTCAGGAGGGGCATGAAGCTGTTGCAATTTCAGCAGATATCAAGGATTATTCCGCTATCCGGCATGCGGTCCAGAAAGCCAATCTGCAGTTCGGAGCCGTAGACGTCCTTGTCAGCAACGCCGGCATTGCGGCCCAGCAGCTCTTTACCGATGTAACGCCCGAAGAGTTTAAAGATATGATGGATACCCATGTGACGGGGCTTTATAACATCACCCAGGCCGTTCTGCCGGGTATGATCGCCAAAAAGACCGGAAGCATAATAACGGTGTCTTCGATCTGGGGAATTACCGGTGCTTCATGTGAGGTGCCTTACTCCACTGCCAAAGCAGCCGTTATCGGATTTACACGTGCACTTGCCAAAGAGGTAGGGCCGTCGAATATAACGGTGAATTGTGTAGCCCCCGGTGTTATTGATACGGATATGAACCGGAGCCTGACACCTGACGATATTAAAGATATATGCGAGGAAACACCGCTAGGCAGAATCGGGACGCCAAAGGAGATTGCAGATGTCATTTTGTTCCTGGCATCTGAAAAAGCTTCTTTTATTACAGGACAGGTAATCAGTCCGAATGGCGGTCTTGTCATCTGATCATGACTGTGACTCATCTGTATGGTAAAATAATCTTGACTGAAAAGTATTTGACTGCTCTAAGTTCAGGCACATACAGCAAAAGACTTTGATGATTGTCTTACTGGGAGGTACTTAATATGAATACTTTGAATTATGCGATCAGGAACGAAGCCGATGCCGCGAAGTATTATTCAGAACAGGCACGGGCCCATACCGGAACCACCCTGAACAAGGTTTTTTCCTTGCTCGCTGAGGAAGAACAGCAGCACGAGGCCATTCTCCAGCAGGTCTTACTAGAATCATATTCCGATCTTATTGAAAATCCCGATCTGGTCAGCAAGGATAGCATTTTCTCCGGTCTTGAGTCTTTTAAAGATGAAATCCGGGAAAATCCTGCGCAGGTTGACGTATACCGTCTGGCCAGGGAAATGGAACAGAAGAGTATAGATCTCTATAGGAAAATGGCTGCAGATGCAAAAAACGAAAAAGAAAAAGCAGTATTTCACTATTTGATTAAACAGGAAATGCGGCATTATGAACTAATGGACGAGTTTGTCATACGTATCAGCAGGGCAGATGAATGGGTCGAGTCGGCTGAGTTCGGAACACGGGAAGAATACTGATACGAATTTGAAGTAAAGGCGGATTCAGCATGATTAAGTGGATCGCAATGCTTCTGATGGTCGTTGATCACTTAGGATATTACCTTGGTTTTCTTATGCCGAGACCCATTGAACTTACACTCAGGCTGATTGGCCGCCTGTCATTTCCTATTTTTGCCTACCTGTGTGCTGTAGGCTTCCTGCGAACAAGAAATCGTATGCAGTATTTTCTGCGAATGCTTATTTTTGCCTGCCTGACACAGGCTGCCCTTCAGTTTACTTCCTATATTACGGGCATACCTGCTTTTACCAATGTTATGTTCACTTTTTCGATATCAATTCTTTTTATGGCATCTTCAGAGATCCTGGAATTGGCTGTGCATGGGCTGCGCAGCCGTTCTTTGAAAATTCGAAGCGGTGATCCGGGTGTGAGGCACGGGCGGGTCCTTGTTTTGGGCCGATCCATCCCGGATCCGGTTGCCGCTGGATCCGCGGTATTTTCGATGATCCTGATTCTGGCTGTAACTGAGTATTGGGATCCTGACTACAATTTGTTCGGAGTTCTGACTGTATATCTGTTTTATATTGTCCTTAAAAAATTTCGTAAACCCGGGATTCTTCTTCTGGCAGATGACCGGGCTGCTTTACAGTATATGACCCTAGGGTTTTTGGGGCTTAATATTGTATGGGCATTCATTGGGATTTTTATTTTCAAAACACCGGCTTACTGGAGTATCATGGAAATATTTTCCGTCTGTTCGATAGGAATCCTTCTTATGGATGTTCCCCGGAAAAAGCCATCCGTAAAAGAGAAGTACTTTTTCTATCTTTTTTATCCGCTTCATCTTGCAATGCTGATGGTGCTGCGATATTTTCTGCTAAATTAAAGACACGGGCCTGCGGGATAAAAAAACAGTCCCAACACCTGACGGCATTGGGACTGATTTGTACTGGCAGGGGAGACAGGACTCGAACCTGCAACCGACGGTTTTGGAGACCGTTGCTCTACCATTGAGCCACTCCCCTGTATCATCACTGTGACCTGCCGGGCATTCCGGCTCTGTCACCTAAATGAAACATTCACAAGTTTAATGGACGGTTTGCATCGTGTCAAGTTGAATGTTATCATTTCTGTAAAGAAAATTAAATTATACATTGCGTATGTAATGTATTCGCGTGGAGGAATCCGACTATGATATTTTCAGTAATAGGAACCGGAAACATGGGAAAAGCGCTGGTTTCCGGCTTTTTAAGCAAGGGAATTCTTACTCCGGCTGATATCCGTGTCTGTGATTCGGATGAGGATAAAGTTAAATCATATGCACAGCAGACGGGCTGCACGGCTTATACAAATGCGTCAGAAGCGGTTAAGGGTGCAGATTATGTTCTTCTCTGTGTGAAGCCGCAGGTGATCGACAGGACGATACAGGAGTTTCTCCAGGATCTATCGCCGGAGACTGTTATTGTTTCGATTGCAGCGTCCGTTAAGATCGCAAGACTTCGCAGCCTGCTGCATAATACAACACCAATTGTCCGGGTTATGCCTAATACGCCCGCACTTGTCGGTGCAGCCGTGAGCGCTGTCTGTTTTGAAGGTGTAAATGATGAGAACAGGTCTTTTGTTCTTGACCTCCTTGAAACATGCGGGATTGTTGTTCCCTGCGATGAAAAAATGCTTGATGCCATAGGCTGCGTTTCCGGAACAGGTCCCGCCTATGTTATGCTTTTCATCGAATCTCTGGCAGATGCCGCGGTTAAGCTGGGCATTCCCAGAGCTACTGCTCTTGAAATTGCAGCGATGACCGTTTACGGATCCGGCAAACTCGCCGTTGAGACAAAGATGCATCCGGCTGTTCTGAAGGATCAGGTATGTTCACCGGGCGGTACCACGATTGAGGGCGTTCTTGCGCTTGAAAAGTATGGACTTCGTGCAGCTGTTGAAGCGGCTGTTGTGGCAGCGGACGATAAGACTCGTCTTCTGGCGGGAGGCTGACCGGCTGTGGGAAATGACACAGAAGTAGATATTTATACGGATGGGGCCTGCTCCGGTAATCCAGGCCCGGGCGGATGGGCTGCAGTCCTGGTCGCCGGCGGCCGTGAAAAAGAAATTTCGGGCGGTGAGGTATCGACTACCAATAACAGGATGGAGCTGACAGCTGCCATTGAAGCATTAAAGAAGCTCAAAAAGCCCTGTTCCGTGCATCTTTACAGTGACAGCGCATATCTGGTGAACGCATTTTTGCAGGGCTGGCTTGTCAGCTGGAAACGAAACGGATGGAAGAACAGTACGAAGCAGCAAGTCAGCAATATGGATTTATGGCTTGAACTTGACCGCCTGTCTGAAATGCACAGGATAACCTGGTGTAAAGTCAAAGGACATTCTGATCATGAATATAACAACCGCTGCGATGCGCTTGCAGTTGCTGAAGTTACAAAAATTAAAAAGAAGGATGGTAATACGGATCATGAGTGATGAAGAGAAAAACAAACCGTCTGAGAAGAAAGAGCCGTATCCGCATATTTCCTACCCGGAAGAAGAGCGCCGCTTAGATGACCCTATGGAGCATGTAATAGGAAATACGCGTCTCTTTACCGGGCGGGTGTTTGCAACGGAGATCATGGATGTCAGACTTCAGGACGGAAGTGTAAGCAAACGTGAAATTGTACGCCATAACGGAGGTGCGACTATCGTGCCTCTTGACGATGACCTGAATGTATATGTGGTAAGGCAGTTCAGAGCGCCTTTTCAGCAGGTTCTTATCGAAACTCCTGCCGGAAAGCTTGAAGTTGATGAGGATCCCCGTGACTGTGCCATCCGTGAACTTCGTGAGGAGACGGGACTGGCTGCAGATAATGTCGAGTACTTAGGATGTATTTTTCCTTCACCCGGCTATTGTGCAGAGGCTCTCTATCTTTATCTGGCTACAGGTCTGCATGAAGGTGATAGATCCCTTGATGAGGGAGAATTTCTGAACGTTGACAAGATTCCTCTTCAGGAACTGCTTGTTAAGATTGAAGAAGGAAAGATACGCGACGCAAAGACAGTCGTTGCTCTTTTGAAAACCGCAAGGAGGGTCGGACTCTGATGGATGCAGCTCCGGTCAATCATAGACGGGAGGTAACAGGCGTAGTTTTTCTCGCCTTTGCTATTATCCTGGGTGTGGCATATTATCTGCCGGCTTCGGCAACAGGAATGCTGGGGGAACTTCTGCGTTCTTTCGGCAAGGGACTTTTTGGCGTCTGTGCATATGCGATTCCTGTTCTTTTCATGTATGCAGCCATAGATTATTTTATGGAAAAACGACTTGATGTCGCACCTCGCCGTGTTAAGTCAATCCTGCTGATTTTACTTGCCGCTTCAGCGCTTTTTCCTGTTTTTACCGTTGAAAAAACAGTGATTGAGGCACTTTGCTTGGATGTGACCGGGAATCATGCCCTTGCGAGCAAGGGTTTCGAAATACTCTGGGAATCCGGTAATCATCCGCAAATTCTAAGCGCCGCATCTGCTGATTCATTTCCGTTTTTAACGGGAGGGGTCATTGGCGGTGCTGTCGCTCTGGGTCTCGAAGCAATTGCTGCAAGGACCGGTGCGCAGATTATTCTTTTTGCGTTTGTTCTTTCTCAGATTGTCCTTGTATTCAATGTATCAATAACACGTACGGCAACCAGGACAGCACAGGCCATTCGCACAACAACTGACCGGGCATCCGGTGCAATCCGTTCAGGTGCAGAATCGCTGCGTGCGTTTTCACGGCAGGTAGAAGCACAGCCGCGTTCTGATTCCATGCCGGACGGGAATACCGGCTATCCGGGTTCCCAGATTGATCTTTCGCAGCTGCGTGCCGATGACAGTTCTCCTTTTGATGATACGGGCATGCATCCGAGACAGGGTTTTATCGATATTCAGGGAACGGAGGCGCCAATGGCAGCCACATCCCATCGTGAATATAATCCGTATGATGTTGATCTTTCCAATCCGGCTCCAATTCGTTCCAAAGCAAAAGAAAATCCATTTGAAACGGTTGATACGATGGTTGCGACAGATTTTATCAGATCTGCCCAGGAACCGTTTCCGACATCACAGGCTCAGGCTGCGTCGGAAATACCCGGTTTTCTCAGGGAAAAAGAGGCATCGACCTGGCTGGATATTCAAATGAATACCGTTAATCCCTCGGAAGATTCATTGGCACATATACCAATCCGCAGAATCGGCGTTGACGGGTATGCTGTTCACACAAGCGGACAGGATGATTTTGATGACAGGGATGCTGCTGCAGAGAGGCCGGATTTTGCTGATACGAACGATCCGTCCGATATCCCGCAGCCGGATCATATAGCCTTGGAAACTGCCGTAAAGGATGCGCCGTCCATACTTCCCGGTCCGACTTCATCGAATGCTTTTGCCGTAACGGCAAAAGCTCCGTCACCCGTAAGAATGCCGACCGAAAAATCCGGTGAGCGCCAGATTGCTTTGGCGTTTCCCAAACAGCCATATAAAGTCGCACCGTCATCTTTGCTCAGACCTGACATAAAAGACGACTCAGGGCGCTCTACACAGGCTGCACTGACGGCGCAGGGCAAAAAACTTGAAGACACGCTTGCGAGTTTCGGTGTCGCAGCCAAAGTTGTGAATATAACCCATGGTCCCGCAATCACACGGTTTGAATTAACACCGGGACCCGGCATCAAGGTCAGCCGCATCGTTAACCTTACGGATGACCTTGCTCTGGCAATGGCAGCCGTCGGCGTTCGAATTGAGGCTCCTATTCCCGGTAAATCTGCAATAGGAATTGAAATTCCCAACGCCGAGACGACGCCGGTCACACTTCGCAGCCTGATTGACGCCCCTGTCTTCAAGAAAAACACAACGCCGCTTGTAGCCGCCCTCGGAAGAGATATCCCGGGCAATCCTATCTACTGTGACCTTGCTAAAATGCCCCATCTTCTGATCGCCGGTGCAACAGGATCAGGTAAATCAGTCTGTATTAACTCCATACTGATCAGTATCCTTTGCAAGGCAACGCCGGATCAGGTCAAGCTCATCATGATTGACCCGAAAGTCGTTGAACTTTCAATTTATAACGGGATCCCGCATCTCCTGGCGCCTGTTGTTACCGACCCCAAAAAAGCAGCGAACACTTTGAACTGGGCTGTAGGTGAAATGACACGGCGCTATGGTTTCTTTGCCGCTGCTTCTGTCCGCGATTTCCGCGGATATAATGAAGAACTCAGCAATAGAAAAGAACCTCCGCTGCCGCTGATTCTCATCGTCATTGACGAATTGGCCGATCTGATGCAGGTTGCCTCAAAAGAGGTTGAAGAATCAATTGCCCGACTTACGGCCATGGCTCGCGCCGCTGGCATTCATCTTCTTATCGCAACGCAGAGGCCGTCTGTCGATGTCATCACCGGTGTCATTAAGGCAAATATTCCTTCAAGAATTGCGTTTGCCGTGTCATCACAGGTAGACAGCCGTACGATCCTCGATATGGCCGGCGCCGAGAAGCTGTTAGGAAAAGGTGATATGCTTTA
This sequence comes from Mageeibacillus sp. UBA5770, assembly GCA_002418705.1. The sequence goes on from DIEQ01000078.1 coordinate 24,309, forward strand.
TTATCCGCAGAGCGCAGCAAAGCCGCAGCGCGGTCAGGGAGCATTTGTTTCCGATGCAGAAGTAGAATCCGTTATTGAGTATCTCAAATCCCAGAATATGGGAACCTATGACCCGGAAGAGGCAGAAGCCATTATTTCTGCTGCACCCGGCGGACTGAGTTCCTCCGACAGGGAAGCGGGCGATGATGATGAGCTTCTGCCACAGGCGGTAGAGATCATTCTTATGGCCGGCTGTGCCTCTGTTTCGATTCTGCAGCGCAGGATGAATATTGGATATCCTAGAGCAGCCAGGCTGATAGACCGGATGCAGGAAAAAGGATATATCGGGCCGTTTGAAGGAAGTAAACCCAGAAAACTCTTGATTTCCCAGTCACAATGGCTGGAATTACAGGCAAAGGGAGGATAAACGCATGTCAGCAGTAATTATTTCAGGTAAAGAGGTCTCCGCACAGCTCCGTGCACAAATGCAGGAAGAGGTTCATCAGATTATTCTTGACGGCCAGGGGAAAAAGCATTTCTATGCGCCGGGACTTGCTGTTATTCAGGTCGGACATGACCCGGCTTCTTCCATTTATGTAAACAACAAGAAGAAAGCATGTGAACAGGTCGGAATTGTGTCTTTTGGATACGAACTTCCTGCAGACGCCTCGCAGGATGAACTTATTGAGCTGATTGATACACTCAATAAGGATCCGCGTGTTCATGGTATCCTGTGTCAGCTGCCTCTTCCCCCTCATATGGATGAGTTCGCAGTAATCTGCGCCATAGCCCCCGAAAAAGACGTTGACGGATTCCACCCGGTAAACAAGGGGCTGCTGTCCATCGGACGCGAGTGCCTTGTATCATGTACGCCGCTTGGCTGTCTTACCCTGTTGAAAAATCAGGGGGTCGCTATTGCCGGCAAGCACTGTGTCATAATCGGCCGCAGTAATATCGTCGGTAAGCCGGTATCCCAGCTGATGCTGGCAGAAAACGCAACGGTTACGATTGCTCATTCACGAACCAGGGATCTTCCTGCGCTCTGCCGGCAAGCAGATATCCTGATAGCGGCCATCGGTAAGGTGGGTTTTGTCACCAAAGATTTTATAAAGCCCGGAGCAGTGGTCATTGATGTGGGCATCAACCGCTGCGAAGACGGGAAAGTGCGCGGAGACGTTGAATTTGCAGGCGTATCGGAAATTGCCGGAGCCATCACACCCGTACCGGGCGGCGTAGGACCAATGACTATTACGATGCTTCTTCAGAATACGATTCATGCATATAAAGTAATTACGGGAAGGCAGTGACATCATATGAATGACATAAATGAGAAGAAGATCCACGGTGCGGAAATTATCTGCGTCGGTACGGAACTTCTGATGGGACACACGCTTAACACAAATGCGGGATATCTGGCCAAACAGCTCGCTGAACTTGGTATTCCGTCTTTTCGTCAGACCGTCGTAGGTGATAATGTCGAAAGGCTCGCGCTTCAGATAAAAGAGAGCGCTTCCAGAAGTGACCTTGTAATTTTTACGGGCGGCCTCGGTCCGACAACGGATGACCTTACCATGGAGACAGCTGCAGCTGTCTCCGGTCTTCCCATGGAACTGCATGAAGAGAGTTACAAGTCGCTGACAGGATTTTTCACCCGGATTGGCCGCGAGATGACAGAGAATAATCTCAAACAGGCCATCATGCCGACACCGTCGACTGTTTTTCAAAATACAAACGGAACCGCCCCGGGAGCCATGTTCGACTGTCCGGCCCCGAATGCAGAAGATCCTGATCATGTTGCAAAGCTCATCCTGCTCCCCGGACCGCCTTCAGAAGTCATCCCGATGTTCACACTGTCCGTACGCCCGCTCCTAGAAAAACTTGCGCCGTTCAAGCTCCGTACCGCATATGTCCACCTGATCGGCATCGGTGAATCTGCTGCCGAGACACGCATCAAAGATATGATTGATACCCAGCAGAATCCTACGATTGCTCCATATGCAGCTGAAGGTGAATGCATGTTCCGCGTGACTCAGCGCATTGATTCGGAAAATGATCCTGATCTCCTGACACCGGTTATTGAGGAGCTCAAGTCTCGTTTTGGTGAGTATATTTACGAAATCGGAACCCGGTCGATGAAAGAAGTCGCATATGATCTGCTGCTTTCCAGGGGAAAGACGATATCTTTTGCCGAAAGCTGCACTTCGGGTATGGTTTCTTCAGAAATCGGGGATATATCCGGAGCTTCAAAAGTTTTCGCAGGATCAATTATCTCTTATGACAACAGGATTAAGTCATCTGTCCTTGGTGTTCCGCAGTCGGTTCTGGACACATTCGGTGCGGTAAGCGAGGAATGTGCCGCTGCCATGGCGGATGGATGCAGAAAATTAATGAAAACCGATGTAGCCGTTTCCCTTACCGGAATTGCCGGCCCCGACGGCGGCACAGAAGAGAAGCCCGTGGGACTTGTTTATCTGGCTGTTTCCGATGAAAACGGAATCGATGTCATTAAACTGCAGCTTCACGGCAACCGGATGCGTATACGCCGTGTCGCTGCCCTTCAGGCTTTTAATATGATCAGAAAAAGGCTGATATAAGATGGCACGTCCTGAAGATCATACGGGCATTTCTCGAAACTCGGGAAAAAGGCGCACGGCCAGTATGGCTGTCGCTACTTTTCTGATGATTATCGGGCTTACTCTTTCCAAGGGAACAGGGTTTCTGAGGGAGATATTTGTCGTCCAGGAATTTGGCGAAGGGCTTTACCCTGATGCCTTTCTTCTGGGCTTTCAGGTACCGGATCTGTTTTTTCAGCTCCTTATCGGCGGTTCTATACAGGCTGCCATTACTCCGACCCTTGCCAGATCGCTCGAGAGCGGTGAGCAGAAGAGCGGATGGCGAAGTGTCAGCATATTTATAACCCTTATGTCGGTCATTATGATGGCTGCGACACTTCTGGGTATGCTGCTGTCCGAGTGGATTTTTCCGTTGATTTACCCTGATAAAAACGAAGCCATCGTTGCACTGGCGGCTCAGTCGTCAAAGGCTTTGTTTCCACAGGTTTTCTTCATGATGCTGGCTGCTCTGTGCATTGGAATCCTTAATGCATATAAGAAGTTTTCATCAACCTCTTTTGGCCCGACAATTTATAATATTTGTGTTGTATTGTCGATCATTATCCTGGGCGGCAAATCCAACCAGGCTGTCATATTTACGGCTATAGGCATTTCCGGTTCCGCTGCCGTTTATTTTCTTCTCCAGTTTTTTATGGCGCGGCGTGAACTGCGAAGCTTCCGATTTTCCCTGAATTTAAAAGATGAAGGTTTCAGGGCGCTTTTGCGTCTGGCTGTCCCAACCATGATTTCAGCTTCGATCGTGCAGCTCAATACAATTATAATCAATAGTTTTACCGGTGATTTTAACGATGGAATCATTCTGAGCCTTCAGAATGCCAAGACAATCTGGCAGCTGCCCTACGGGATTTTTGCCGTAGCTGTCGGAAGTGTCATGCTTCCGTCGCTCGCGGCTCACTTTGCTGCCAGAGACGGGAAATCTGCAAGAATTCTTCTCGGGAAAAGCCTTCGAAACGCGTTGTTTCTTACTATCCCTTCCGCAGGACTTTTATTTGGTTTAAGCGGAGATGTTGTTATGGCCATTTTCAACTGGAATGGCTCATATTCTGAGGCTACAAAAGAAACAACCGGCATGATCCTAATGGGATACTGCATAGCGGTCATCGCCCAGACGGTTGTCTTTATTTATAATCAGGCATTTTATGCCATTGGAAAGACAAAAATACCTTTGCTCACGGGTGTGCTGTCCATGGTTCTCATTTCGGGTTCCTGTGCCGTCATGAAGGCTCTCGGTCTATTGAACTCAGCTTCAGAAATTGGCGCTATCGGTCTTTCACTGGCCTATTCTTTAACAAGTCTGGTCAGTGCTTTGGTTCTATCATCGATTTACAGGCAGGATCGCAGCCTTGCTCCGAAAAGCATATGGCCTTTTCTTATTCGCTGTGTCCTCTGTCTGGCTGTCATGTTTCTTGCGGTTTATGCATTCAGCCTGCTGCCTGTTGCACCTCAGACAAAGATCGGGCAGCTTCTCTGGCTTGGTTTTCGTGCAGGCGCGGGATTTGGCGGATATCTGCTTGCAGCACGTACCATGCAGATGAGAGAACTCAGTTCGTTTGTTGACCGCATCAGACGAAGAAGAAAGCCATCTGTCTGATTTTTCGCGTGTATTTATTTTCCATTTCGTTGGATCAGCATTATCGGAATCTCACCTTGCAGTGAGTCCGCTCATGAGAAGTATTGTCATTTCTTGATAGCTTTTGTCGAAAAGATTTTTGGAAATGCGGTTGACTTCCGTGTATCCTATTTATATAATGAACGCATAGAGAACGAATGTTCGTTGAGGAGGAAATTATGGCAAAGGCTGATAAGTCCCAGGGTAAATCCAATCAGGAGATTTCACAGAAATCGAATTCCGACCGTGCGCGTGCACTTGATGCCGCACTTTTGCAGATAGAGAAGCAGTTCGGCAAGGGTGCTGTCATGAAGCTCGGAGAGCGCACCGGAATGGTTATTGATGTCATACCGACCGGAGCCCTGACGCTTGATATTGCATTGGGAGTCGGCGGAGTACCCAAGGGACGTGTTATTGAAATATTCGGACCTGAGTCCTCCGGTAAAACGACCGTTGCCCTTCATATTGTTGCCGAAGCCCAGAAGGGCGGAGGAACAGCCGCATTTATTGATGCGGAGCATGCCCTTGACCCCGCCTATGCTGCCAAAATCGGCGTTAACATTGACGAGTTGATTATTTCTCAGCCGGATACGGGCGAGCAGGCTCTCGAGATTACAGAAGCCCTTGTGCGAAGCGGCGCGATTGACGTTATTGTCATCGACTCTGTTGCGGCTCTTGTACCTAAAGCAGAAATTGACGGAGAGATGGGAGACACCCATGTAGGTCTTCAGGCACGCCTTATGTCTCAGGCACTGCGTAAGCTTGCCGGCGTTATCAGTAAATCCAGCACCGTCTGTATCTTTATCAACCAGCTTCGTGAGAAAGTCGGCATTATGTTCGGCAATCCTGAAACAACACCCGGCGGACGTGCCCTCAAGTTTTATTCGTCCGTTCGACTTGATGTCCGCCGTACAGAGAGCCTTCGCAACGGTACCGAAATTGTCGGCAACCATACGCGTGTAAAGGTCGTTAAGAATAAAGTAGCCCCGCCTTTTAAAGAGGCTGAGTTTGACATAATGTATGGTGAAGGAATTTCAAAGGAAGGCTGTATTGTTGATCTGGGTGTTGTCAAGGATATCATTGACAAGAGCGGGTCATGGTTCTCCTACAATGGTCAGCGTATCGGACAGGGCAAAGACAATGCGCGTGTTTTCCTTAAAGAAAATCCTGCTATCCGTGATGAGATTGAAGCAAAGATACGAAGCTCACTGGTCGCGGCAGCACCTGATGCCGAAGTGTCTGTCGATGATCCTGCAGCTGAGTCCGACATCCTCGGAATTGATTTTTAATGAATGCGTTTCTTTGAATAATTGATTTTTCGAAAGCGGGGAATACAGCTTTGGATGAAACCTTCAGGGATGCCCGTGCTCTGGCGATTTCGCACATAGGGATTTCACAGAAATCCAGCGGCAGAGTCAGAGACTATCTAAGCCGAAAAGGTATACAGGAAGAGACTGCGGACAGTGTTGTCCGCAGTCTTATTTCTGATGGTTATATTGATGATCTTCGGATTGCACGAAATCTGATTAAATCACGAAGCGGCAGGAAAGCCGAAGGACGGCGTGCCCTTGAGCAGCGCCTTTATCATGCCGGTATTTCGAGGGAGGTCATAGCAATGACGGATGAGATAATGCCGCAGGACGAAATATCTATACAGGAATTATTTGACGCGAAGCTGATGCCGGAGCTTATAAAGCTTATATCAATGGAGTCTTTTGATGCAAATGTCTGGATGAATAAGACATTTCGATTCCTTCTTTCCAGGGGATATTCGACTTCTCTGACCATGGACACTTTGCGGAAAGGCATTCGTGATGTAGAATAGAAGAGTTATAATCACGAAATAATCAGCAGAGGTTTGAGGAGTATATTTATTGGAAAATAAAAAGCGAAACATTCGAGTATCCATTATTACTCTTGGATGCTCAAAAAATCTCGTTGACGCAGAATGTATGACACGCATTCTGCTCGATGATCAGATGGAGATGACAGCAGATCCGTCCGCGGCTGATGTTATCATAGTCAATACATGTGGATTTATTGAAAGCGCTAAGAAGGAAGCCATTGATACGATTTTAGAAATGTCTGAATATAAGGCACCCGTGGGCAAGTGTGATTTCCTTGTTGTGACAGGGTGTCTTGCGCAGCGCTATGCCGAAGATATCAGGGAACAGATTCCTGAAGTTGATGAAGTTCTCGGAACATCGCATTACCATGATGTAGCCAGGGCGATTCGAATTCTGTATGGTGAATATTCAGGGCCTGTCGAGAATTTTGTCAGCGAACCCGGAAGTCTTTCACATATGAGAATCAATCGTGTGGTATCAACAACCGGATATGCCTGGCTGAAAATTGCAGAGGGCTGCTCCAATCGGTGTGCATATTGTGCAATCCCTTTCATTCGCGGTCCTTATATTTCCAGATCAATGGAAGATATAGTCGAAGAAGCGATTATTCTTTCCGCAGCCGGAAATTCAGAAATTATCCTGACAGCTCAGGATACGACACGTTATGGACTCGATATTTACGGTAAACGTATGCTTGCGGAACTGATTCGTGAATTATCAAAGGTTTCCGATATAAGAATGATTCGAATCATGTATTCCTATTCGGATGGAATTACGGAAGACCTTATTTCTGAGATTAAAAATAATCCCAAAGTGGCTCATTATCTTGATATGCCGGTGCAGCACGGTGACGATGGAATTCTTAAAAATATGAGACGGCATGACACGTCCGCAATGATTTCAGACGCTGTTGCACGTCTCAGGGAAGAAATTCCGGATATTGTTTTACGAACAACGGTTCTTGTCGGATTTCCGGGTGAATCGAAAGAAGCTTTTGATAATCTTCTGAAGATGCTCTCCAAATGGCGCTTTGACCGTCTGGGGTGCTTTGTGTTTTCTCCTGAAGAGGGAACAGAAGCCTTCGATATGAAAGGCAAAGTCCGAAAAGACACAGCTGAAAAAAGATTCAGACAGGTTATGGCTCTTCAGCAGGAGATTTCGCTTGCAAAAAATCAGGCAAGAATGCAAACTGTTGTCGACGTTACTATTGAATCCATTTCAGATGATGGTATATTTTACGTGGGAAGAAGTTATGGCGAAGCGCCTGAAGTGGATCCGTCCATCTATGTTGCTGCAACCGGTGAACCACTTGAAATTGGTCAGACGTACCCGATACGCTTTGTTGACTGCTCAGCTTATGATATTACAGGAGTGACATAAAACATGAATACACCTAACAAATTATCTCTTTTAAGAATTATCCTGGTTCCTTTTGTACTTCTTTTTCTGTTGCCGATCAATATTTATTCTTTTGAATTGGTGCAGTGGAATGCATTCATTGCAACATATGGACGTATTATTGCAGGTGTCATATTTATAATTGCATCCCTGACTGACATGGCGGACGGGAAAATCGCCAGGAAATACAATCTCATAACAAATCTTGGTAAATTCCTGGATTCGCTGGCTGATAAAATGCTCGTAATCTCTGTACTGATCGCACTTGTCGATTTAAACCGCATATCTTCCATTTTTGTAATTATCATTGTTCTGCGTGAATTTATGGTAACCGGTATCAGACTTGTAGCAAGTGAAAAGGGCGTCGTTATGGCTGCGGCAATGATCGGAAAAATCAAGACGGTTACACAGATGGCGGCTATTATTTATCTGCTGTTTGAGCCTCTGTTTGAGATGATATTTGTCCAAATTCTTCCCAATGCAGCAGCATCACAAATCTCCCTGGTTATAATTATCATTGGCGATATACTGTTTGTTTCATCGGTAATTATGACAATTATTTCCGGTATGGATTACTTATTGAAGAATATCAATTATTTCAAAGAAGCATCTTAAAACTTTGAGTATCAAAACAATTTTGAAAAGATTTGTTTTTTCTTATTGACTTTTTATGGTCGTTCGGATACAAACAATGTAAGACGATTGTGCAAGCAATCAACTAGGAGGTAAATGTAAGATGACAGGTGATCCAATTTTTGAAAGTGTTAAGGGAATTCTTGTTGAGCAACTGGGCGTGGATGGTGAGACAGTATCTATGGAGTCAAACTTCATTGATGATTTGAATGCTGATTCTCTGGACATCGTTGAGCTTGTTATGGCTATGGAGCAGGAGTTTGGCATTTCGATTCCCGATGAGGAAGCAGAGCGCATCAAGTCCGTTGGCGATGCTGTTGAGTTCATCAAGGCTAATGTTTGATTTTTAACATCCGGTTAATGCACATGAGCTCCTTCGTTGAGGGGGCTCTTTGCTTTTCCGGGAAGAAACGGGGCACAACTTGAATCAGAATACAATTTCTTCGTCCGGAGACCTTGAGCTTTCTGCTTTTGAGAAGCTTCTCGGATATATTTTTTCAGATAAGAATCTTCTTTGCATGTCGCTTACACATTCGACATATGCTTACGAACATCGCTTTGAGGTTGCGTATAATAACGAAAGACTTGAATTCCTTGGGGACGGCATCCTTGACTTTGTGATAGCCGACGCCCTGTTCAATCAGAAAAGAAACTGTAACGAAGGTTATCTTTCCAAAACCCGCGCTTTGATCGTATGCGAAGCAACGCTGGCTTTGAAAGCCAGAGAAATAGGCCTGGGAGGCTTTCTGCGCCTTGGCAGGGGAGAAGAAAGCACCGGGGGACGTGATAAGCCGTCCAACCTCGCAAACGCGATGGAGGCCATATTCGCAGCTGTATACCTCGACGGCGGTTTTGATCAGGCAAAGGGCCTTATCTTAAGGATCCTGGCAGACTCTATTGAGACTGCTTTATCGGGAGAACTCATTTTTGATTACAAAAGTAAGGTACTCGAACTCGCGCAGACAAAAGGCAGCGCCCATTCCATTCATTTCGAAATTACGGATGAGACAGGTCCCGTTCATGACAGAACGTATACGGCAGCCGTATTTTTTGACAGCGAAATGTTCGGGCAGGGCTCCGGGCACAGCAAAAAGCATGCTGAGCAGGAAGCGGCAAAAGCAGCCTACAAAGAATGGATGAAACGGTATTCCTGAATCGGAATTTTAGTATATAATTGTTTACGATATATTAAGTGGAAGGATTGTGCTGCTGCATGCATCTAAAAAAACTAGAGATTCAGGGTTTCAAATCTTTTCCGGAATACACTCTCATTGAATTTGACAAAGGCATGACGGGTATTGTCGGTCCAAACGGAAGCGGTAAGTCAAATGTAACCGATGCGATCCGCTGGGTTTTGGGGGAGCAGAGTGTCCGTACGCTTCGCGGCGGAAAAATGGAAGACGTCATCTTTAACGGTACTCAGTCGAGACGGGCGATGAATTACGCCGAAGTCTCTATGACCATTGATAATTCAGACGGGCTCCTCGGCATTGATTATTCGGAAGTCCAGGTAACAAGGCGCCTGTACCGTTCCGGTGAGAGCGAATACCAGCTTAACCACATTAACTGCCGGCTTAAGGATATTGTATCGCTCTTTATGGATACCGGCCTGGGCAAGGACGGCTATTCGATCGTCGGGCAGGGCCGTGTCGACGAGATCCTGAGTACCCGTTCAGAGGATCGCCGTAAAGTACTTGAAGAGGCATCGGGAATTGTTAAATATAAAGTCAGAAAAGATGAGGCGGAACGCAAGCTTCTTTCTACGGAGCAGAATCTTATCCGTATCTCGGATATTCTCTCTGAGCTAGGGGAACAGGTTGGTCCCCTTGCCGAACAGTCCGAAAAAGCGCGCAAATACCATCGCCTGTATGAGGAGTGGAAGTCACTCGACATTGGCCTGTCCCTTCACCTGATTGATAGGAATCAGGCGTTTTTATCGGCGTCCGTCGAAGAAGCCGCGGCCCTTACGGAAGATATCCGCAAGCAGGAAGATGTTATTTTGGAGATGAGGACACAGAACCGTGTTCTATCTGAGAAGTCGAATGAACTTGAAGATTCTCTTGAGGCATCACGTGTGGAAGCACAGACCATTACAAATGCCGTTCATGAGCTGCAGAGCTCGATCGCAGTCATAGTCGACCGCAGAAGTCATCTGTCCGTTCAAATAGATACAAGCGAGAATGAAGAAGGCAGCGCACAGACTGAAATTGACCGGCTTAATACGGAATTCAATAATCAGAACAAAAAAATCCAGGCACTTAAGGTGCAGCGTGACCGTTATGCTGAACAGCTCACGGTCCAGGAAAAAGAAATGTCGGAGCTTCTTGCATCCATTGACCAATCTCAGAACAAGCTCGCTCAGCTTCGTAAAAAAATGGAAGATCTGCAGGAAGAGCTCTTTGAAGACAGGGAGCGCTCACAGAAACTCTCATCAGATTTACTTCTTCTTGATTCCCGCGTCAAATCTCTTGCACAGGACAGACTTCTGACGATTAATGAACTTGACGGCCTCAGCGTTAAGCTTGAGGAAGCCGACAAAGTCCTTTCGGATCTAACACGCAAGTCTTCACAGACGGCTGCCGCACTCAACGATAAGAAGACAGCACTTGATCTGTACAGAAAAGAAGCTGCCGAACTTTCCGTATCTGTCGAGCAGAAGAAAAGAGAGCTCGATAACAAGAAGTACCGGATCCGTACACTGGAAGATCTTGAGAAAAGCCGTGAGGGATATCAGGAACCGGTCCGCAGGCTGCTTTCAGCCGCAGAATCTGATGAAGGACTAAAAAAAGCAGTCATCGGCGTTTTAGGCGAACTGATCCGCGTTCCCTCCGAATATGAGATTGCCATCGAGATCGCCCTTGGTCAGGCTGTTCATCATATTGTTACCCGGACAGACAGGGATGCTTCCTTTTTGATCGACTATCTTAAGACAAATCATCTCGGCCGGGCCACCTTTTTGCCGGTTGATGTCATCAAGCCCCGTGATCTTGAGACGGGATACCGGCAGACATCTCAGGGCGCCGAAGGTTTCCTTGGAATTGCATCGGATTTACTTGAATATCCAGCGCATCTTACCGGAATCATTAAGAACCTCCTTGGCCGCATTGTCATTACGGACACACTTCCGAACGCGCTGAAAATTGCTTCGAGGACAGGGCATTCTTTCCGTCTGGTTACGCTGGAAGGCGATGTAGTCAACCCCGGCGGTTCGATGACCGGCGGCAGTATCCGCAGACAGGGTACAAGCCTTCTGGGACGCGGACGCGAACTTGAGAGCCTCCGCATTTCGGTCTCCGGCCTTGAAAAAGAAATTGAAAGCCTCATGTCTGATAAGGAAAAATCTGAAATTCGGATTAAAGAAGCAGCAAGAGAGCAGACAGCACTTGATGAGAAGCTGCACAATTACTCAATGGACCGTGTACGGGCCGATGCCATCCTTGGACAGCATCGAGCTGATAATGACAAAATGCGGATGCGGCTCTCCCTTCTTGAAAAGGAAACCGCCGAGATTTCTTCCAAAAGGATGCTTATTGTCGAGGACTGTGAAGAGTGCAGAAGTGCAATATCTGACTGTGAAAAAGAAATGATGATTTTGCGTCAGACGCTTTCACAGACGGATGTACAGAATAAGGCCGTGCAGGAACAGCTTGATGACTTGCGTAGTGAGATCGGCGACCTTCGAATATCGGTCGGGTCAATTGAAGAATCGCTGCGCGGTGCAGTCGAAATATCAGAGCGCATCCAGCGTGAAAAATCCGGATATTCCGACGGACTGCAGAAACGAAGAAATGAACGTGAACAGTCCAGGCAGGAAGTCATTAACCTGATCAGGGATGAAGAAGAAAAGACCATTCAAAAAGATGCCCTCAAAGAAAAAGAAGCCGCCGTGCTATCCAATATTAAAAGGATCCAGCTCGAAAAAGAAGAACTCGAACAGGAACTTGCCGGTTTTATTGACAGGCTGTCTTCTTCGTCTTCCCGTCTTTCATCCATGCAGGGCGAACAGGCCAGAATGCAAGCCAAAGTCGAGCGATTCGAGTCGGATGTAGACGAGTGGAAGAACCGTATGTGGGAAGAGCATGAGCTCACGTATGACCATGCTCAGTCATACAGGCTTGAAATTGAAAATCCGCAGCCGGCGCAGCGCAGAGTTACCGAACTGAAGAATGAAATGAAAGATATCGGACCGGTTAATCTCGGTGCCATCGAAGAGTATGAACGTGTAAATGAACGTTTCACCTTCATGACAAAGCAAAAGGATGATATTGAAGAGGCCAAGGCAAATCTTGCCGGAATCATTTCGGACCTTGTAGCAGAGATGCGGCAGCAGTTCCTGGTGCATTTTGAACAGATCAATGAGAACTTCAAGATGGTATTCTCCGATCTTTTCAATGGCGGTACAGCAGAAATCATTCTCGAAGACAAAGAAGACGTCCTGGCCTGCGGTATAGATATCAGGGCTCAGCCTCCAGGCAAAAAGCTTCAGAGCCTGACGCTGCTTTCCGGCGGAGAGCGCTGTCTGACTGCCATCGCGCTCCTGTTTGCCATCCTTCAGCTGCGGCCGTCACCCTTTTGTGTACTGGATGAAGTTGAAGCAGCCCTTGATGACGTGAACGTCAACCGGTTCACAGATTTTGTCCGCAGATATACGGCTAAGTCACAGTTCATACTTGTAACGCACCGAAAAGGCACAATGGAAGCCTGTGACCGTATGTATGGTGTTACAATGCAGGAGAGAGGCATATCAAAAATCCTTTCTATGAGACTGGGTGATTCATGACGCAGGTTCCCGGGGACAATCGATCATGACTAACCGCAGGAATATTTTTCATAACGACAAGGAGTGAATATATGGGCATACTGGATGTTTTCAAAAAAGGACTTTCAAAAACCAGGAACTTTGTATCAGAAGGTTTTTCAAAAATTTCCGCGAAAATGGGCCGGTTCGACGAGGATATGCTCGAAGACCTTGAGACTCTTCTTGTTCAGGCAGATGTCGGCGTCGGAGCAACACTTTCCATAATGGATGCGATCCGCGAAAACATCAAAGCAACCGGCGATGCCGGACGCAGCCAGGTGCTGTCCGCTATGTCTGCACAGATGCTGAGCATTCTCGGCGAGAAGAAGACACTTACCCTGGAAGATAATACGCTTAATATAATTTTGATGGTCGGTGTCAACGGAACCGGGAAGACGACAACCGCCGGAAAGCTGTGTCTGCGCTATAAAAAACAAGGAAAAAAAGTACTTCTTGCTGCAGCTGACACATTCCGCGCCGCAGCAATCGAGCAGCTTGAGGTATGGGGCGACCGTACGCAGACTCCCGTCATTTCCCATGAAGAGGGTTCAGATCCCGCAGCTGTATGTTATGACGCCATACATGCCGCTCTTGCACGCAAAGTTGATGTACTCATCATTGATACCGCAGGCCGCCTTCACAACAAGCAGAATCTGATGGATGAATTATCCAAAATACGCCGTATCATTGACCGCGAGGCACCATCTGCATTTATACAGTCGCTTCTCATCATCGATGCCACAACGGGACAAAATGCTGTTATACAGGCAGAAGTATTTTCAAAGGCCGTTAATCTGACAGGTGTCGGCATCACAAAGCTTGACGGCAATGCAAAAGGCGGTGTGGCAATCTCCATAGCATTTTCCTCGCACTGCCCGATCCTACTGGCCGGATTGGGTGAATCTGCCGAGGACCTTATGGATTTTGACCCTGAAGCTTTCGTCGAGTCACTGCTTCCTGAATAGCTTACATAGGAAGCTCCTTCCCGGGAGGATGTTTTATGAGAAAATTTGCTTCAGTATATTTTAAAATCCTGCCTTATTACTGCGGAGCATTTCTGGCATTTGTGTTGTACGAGTTATATGAAATTATTTCGTTCGGCAGCCGCGACAAAACAATAGTGTATATTATTATCGGTGCTTCTTTAGCTTTCGGCATCATCGGCGGCATTGCTGCCAAATTCGGATCCGGCAAAAGGAAGCAGAAATATCACAGTGAACCGGAAGAGCCGGCGGAGACTGAAGAAATAAAATATAAGCGCGTTTAGATTTTCTTAGCCCGACAAGTAAAACTACTTGACACGACTTTCCTCTTCCTGTATCCTAGTCGAAGATGTCAGTGAGGGAGTTTTATGGAAGTCGTTGATGCGTGTTTGCTTCTGGATTTTTACGGACAGCTTCTGACTGAACGGATGCGCATGATTCTTGAGCTTCATTTTGCCGAGGACATGTCACTTGCAGAAATCGCCGAACAGGAGAATATCTCCCGGCAGGCCGTTCATGATGCCATCCGCCGCGGACGCAGTTCTCTTGAAGAATACGAAGAGAAGCTTGGACTCGTTAAGAGATTTATGAGCCAGAAGCTTGTCATCCGTGATGCTGTTGAAGCCCTTGAAAAGAATGATACAAAGAGAGCACATTTGATGCTTTCTGAATTGATGGATACACTTTAAACGTCCCCTGCGGGACAGATGGGAACCGGTATGTTTGAAAGTCTTTCAGGAAAATTACAGGGTATTACAGCGCGCATGCGCGGTAAAGCACGTGTAACTGAACAGGATATCAAGGATATGATGAAGGAAATCCGCATGGCGCTTCTCGAAGCGGATGTGAATTATTCTGTCGTTAAGTCTTTCGTTGCAGACACATCTGCCAAATGCCAGGGACAGGAGATTCTGTCGAGTCTCACACCCGGACAGCAGATTGTTAAGATCGTTCATGATTCACTCGTTGAGCTTCTTGGCTCAACTTCCGGCAAAATTGCTGTTTCTCCATCAGGATTTACGGTTATTATGCTTTATGGACTCCAGGGTGCCGGTAAGACGACTACGGCCGGCAAGCTGGCCCTGATGCTCAAGAAAAGCGGCAAAAAGCCTATGGTTACTTCTGTGGACGTTCATCGTCCCGCAGCAGCCAGACAGCTCGAAATTCTTGCTGAGAAGGTCGGTGTTCCGTCCTTCATCATGCCCGAAGAGAAATCCGCCGTCGCAATTGCACAAAAAGCAGTAGCCAGGGCAAAATATATGCTCTGCGATACTCTGATCGTAGATACTGCCGGCCGAATGACCGTCGATGAGGACCTCATGCAGGAGCTCATTGAAATCGGCAGAGAAGTAAAGCCGACCGAGAAGCTGCTTGTTGTTGACGCCATGATCGGACAGGAGGCTGTATCTGTAGCGCAGGCTTTCGAGTCTGCCATCGGCCTCGACGGCTTTATCATGACCAAGCTTGACGGTGATGCCCGAGGCGGTGCGGCTCTTTCAATACGCCAGATTACAGGAAAGCCTATCAAGCTGATCTGTGTCGGTGAAAAGGTTGAAGATATTGAAGAGTATTATCCTGACCGTATGGCCAGCCGTATCCTTGGAATGGGCGATGTTCTTTCCCTCATAGAGAAGGCTCAGCAGAACTTTGATGAGACCTCGTCGAGAGCGACGATGGACCGCATCATGAAGAATAACTTTGATTTGAATGATATGCTCTCCCAGTTTGAGCAGATGCGGAAGATGGGTTCCATGAAGGATGTTCTTGGAATGATCCCCGGTGTCAGTGCCAAAATCAAAGACCAGGACATAGACGAATCAATCATTGACACAAACATGGCAATTATCCGATCGATGACCAAGAAGGAAAGAAAATATCCGCAGGTTCTAAATGCCAGCAGACGTAAACGAATTGCTGCCGGTTCAGGAACAACAGTTCAGCAGGTTAACCAGCTGATCAAGCAATTTGAACAGTCCTCGCAGATGATGAAGCAGTTTGCCAATATGAGCAAGGGCAAAGGAAAAGGCAAGATGCGTCGTCCGTTCTAAATATAATGACGGCAGGAAACATTCTCCTGCAGTCGATACAGACACCATAAGTCATTCACGCAAAGATTTGCGCGGATATATAAACAACGGCAGTATAATATTAGGAGGAAATGAAAAATGGCAGTTAAAATCAGACTTAAGAGAATGGGCGCAAAGAAGGCTCCTTTCTATCGTGTAGTGGTTGCGGATGCCCGTTATCCCAGAGACGGACGTTTCATCGAAGAAATCGGCACATACAATCCCCTTACAGAACCTTCAGAAATCAAGATTGATGCTGAAGCCGCCCAGAAGTGGATCAAGAACGGTGCCCAGCCCACTGAAACAGTACGTTCTCTGCTGAAGCGTTCCGGTATCATTTCTTAAGGGAATGACCGTACCGCTTTGATTATTAGAGCTAAATGAGGGGAGGTAGGCAGGCGTTTTTCAAAAGGCACCCTGCCGAAGAACTATGAGTGATTTACTTGTCTCGATGGCAAAAGCTCTCGTCACAAAACCTGATGCTGTTTCCGTAAAGGAAATAGATCGTGGCAACACGGTTGTTCTTGAATTATCAGTCGACCCCGAGGATATGGGCAAAGTGATCGGAAAAGGCGGCAAGCGCGCGCAGGCCATCCGTACGATCATGAAGGCAAAGTATCTCCGCACGGGCAAACGCGTAATTGTGGATATTGTCTAATGAGCGAATATTTTGTTATAGGTAAAGTGATCGGCGCACATGGAGTACGTGGGGAGATTAAGATCTTTCCCATTACTGACGATGTGCGCCGTTTCAGCAAGGTTTCAGAATGCATGCTGCTTTCCCCGGCTGAAAAGCTGATCCGCACAGTCAAGGTATCCGGCAGACGATTTACGGGGGAGACTGTCTTACTCACACTCGAAGGTATTGCAGACCGTGATGAAGCACAAAAGCTAAACGGCCTGTTTATTGCTGTGAAGAGAGAAGACGCTGCCCCACTGCCGCCCGGGCGTTATTACATCGCTGATCTGATCGGATGTAAAGTTACGGATTCGCAAATAGGACAGCTCGGATCAGTTTGGGATGTTCTGCAGACAGGAGCCAACGACGTGCTTGTCGTAAAGCGTACAGGTAAACCGGATCTTCTGATCCCCTATCTGAACAGCATCGTAACCGGCGTTGATGTATTTTCCAAACAGATGTCCGTCATTCTTCCGGATGGCCTTTATGAGATCTATGAGTCTTAAGATATTTTCCGGACGGGGGATTATTCAGTGAAGTTTACGGTACTCACCCTGTTTCCCGAACAGGTCTCTAATTTTTTATTAACCAGCATTACCGGAAGGGCGATGAAAAAGGACATATTCTCGCTTGAGACGGTCCAGATCAGAGATTTCTGCGGAAATGCATACGGTAAAGTTGATGACACGATGTTTGGCGGAGGTACGGGTATGCTCATGTTATGTGAGCCTGTGTATGCAGCCTGGGAATCCGTAGCCGGACAAGATACGTCCCGTCGTCCGCATACGATTTTTCTGTCTCCGAAGGGCAGTGTTTTTTCACAGGAAAAGGCTATTGAACTTTCAAAATACGAGCATCTTGTATTATTATGCGGACATTATGAAGGAATTGATC
>DIEQ01000117.1 GCA_002418705.1 Mageeibacillus sp. UBA5770
GCTCCCTATCGTGAAATCGGCTCATATTACCAGCTTGGTGATGTTTTCCTCTGCTGTTCAGTCACTGAAACACAGGGTCTTACATATTACGAAGCTATGGCAGCAGGAATTCCCATAATTGCGCGCCGTGATGACTGTATCAAAAAAATACTCAGGGACAGAATCGACGGACGGCTGTTTGAATCTGCTGAAGAAATTCCTGATATCGTCTGTGAAATGCTGAATGACCCCGCTGAAGCTGAGGGATATGCTAAAAACGCGTACACCGCCGTTGCCGCATTTTCAGCGACAGCGTTTGGTGAACGCGTTGAAGACGTATATATACATACAATTGACAGAAAACGAGTCAAAGCCAGTCAAAGGAAAGACTCAATGATCAAATTCCCCATGCCGGGAGCCTTACGTCATATTCGACTTGTTACGCTGCACCCAGCCCACAACAAGAAGAGAAATAAGAAGAATTCCGGTGGCAATCGCGATTAATATCAGTATTCCTGTATGTGATTCATCGGTAATAATATCCGTGGCATAACGGTACAGTAAATTGCAAAAGGCCCATAGTGAGGTTATGCCGAAAGCATAGTCCTTATGTCTGATTACAAAATACTCCGTGAATAAAAACAGCGCTACAATTGCAGACATCGTCCAGGTTGCAGAAGAAATACCAAGAAGGCCCGGGTCAAGCTGTTTAAACATTGATGCAAAATTGATTGCCATGGTGAACGTAACCCAGGAAAGGTACATGCTGAACGGTATCCTTGCAAAAATGATGTCTTTTTTACTGAGAATCTCTGTCCTAAGGCGGCTGTTAAGGAACAGCAGGGCTGACCACATGACAAAAATGATAAGAAAAGCCAATGTTATGTAATCATAATGGAGTATCGTAAACCAGCAGACACTCGCAATGCTTGAAATAATGAAGAAAATACTGATCGCATGAATCAGGTCAGGATTGTCCCCCTCTCCCTTTTTCAGGAAAAGTCCGTTCTGATAAAGCACAAAAAGCAACAGCCAGAAAAAAATAACAAACCAGGCCCCAAAAGAAAACGTGGGCAGCGTCAGTGAATTCATATGTTGTTCAGAAATTTGTGCTGCCGTGACATTATTCAGAGGCAGCAATTCAAAATAGACAGTAATGGCAACCATAAGAACATAGAAAATCGTATTAAATATGCGAAGGCCTGCTGCTTCCTTTGATCTGAACATATTTTTCCCCCTTTTCAACGCCTCTTATTTTTACTTACTCGAGCCTCACATGATACGAAAGCCAAACTTAATCAAGCAAGTTTTAGATATCATCTATATTATATAACACAATATCCAAATAACAATAATAAGCAGTACAAAAACCCGAAGAATTCTGTACTGCCCTGTTTTACTATTTATTGGACTTCGGATATCTGCCAGACTTTGCGGCTGATATCATCCAGCCAGGTCGATGTCTCCTGATGTGGTCTGAACATCCAGATGATTTTGCGGATTATTGCCTGACTGTCCGGATGCGCTATCCCTGTCATCTGAAAAATCCATTGGGAAATTAGCAGAGACATTGCCGCTGGTACAGTTGGCTCTGATCAGATATGCAGTATCTTTTCCAAGCGATAATTCAACACTTCCGGAAATAGTCTTAATCGTCAAGTCACCAGGCGATTCTATGACCCCTATATCGATGTCCCCTGATGAACAGGAAACACTGCCGCTTCCGGCGAATGCGTTCACATCAATATCACCTGAAGTTGTTGACAGCCTGTACTTTCCGTTCAGTTTATCTATGCTGACCCCGCCCGAAACAGACTCAACGCTTCCGTCGCCGGACAGAATACCTGCTTCAATTCGTCCTGAAGTGAGGGAAATATCCAGTTCATCAGCTTCAATGCTGCCGAGGGACACATTCCCTGATGTACTGACTATCTTAAAATCAGAGCACTCAATGTTTTCAAGCCGGCAGTCTCCGGAAGTGAGGCTCGAAGTGAATTCGGCAAGCTTATACTCACCTGAAACCGTCAGATCTCCGGACGAATTTACAATCACAAGGTCTCCGGAATAGCTTTCCGGCAGAGAAATCTCAAGTACCCGCGATGTCAAAATCCACCAGTTCATAAAGAAGAACTGCCTTGTCGTGCCCTGCTCAATCGTCAGTTCTTTGCCTTTGACGGAGACTGTAAGATCCAGTTTATTTTTGAGGGACTCCGGCCCCCGGTAAATAACCGATATTTCATCCGATTCTGACGGATTGATGATAACCTCCGCGCTGGACATGTCAATCCTGATATCTGTTATGTCATCCGCCTCGACAGTCTGCTGCAGGAGTTCAATCTGTTTCCCGCCCCTCACTAGACCGGAGAAGTTTATTTTACCCAGGACAAAGAAGACCATTATGCTTACAAGAAACACAAAGAGAAGAATCCAGACGATAAGCTCAACGAATTTCATTGTTTTCATTTGATTCACTCCCTTATCTCGAAAATCAGTCTGATGACCCGTTCAATAACAATGCCGATGATAAAGATGATCCAGGAATACGACCATGCAAAAAAGAAAAAACTAAAAGCGAAGTAAATTACGGCAATCAAGGGCCACAGAACATATGAAATTGAACGCAGTAAATGTTTTCTGCGGCTATTGTCGCTTTTCCATTGCTTGAATTCTTCAACGATCGTCTCATCTTCTTTAACGTATTTAGGCCGTGTCATCGAATTGTATATAAGCAAACCGGTTGCTGCTGCAATAAGAACAAACATCATGATCGGTCCGACATTCCCAAGCCCAAGTACGTCATCAAATAAGATGACACTGATTGGTGACATGATATAGAGACCTATGGCAATAGCCACCAGAAGTGCGCTCTTCTTACGCTCTTTTGTCGGATAGTGGCTGTTAAAAGCAGATTCGTTCTGAATCTGCCGTACCAGTTCCGACATATCGCCGATTCCGGAGATTACACTGCGGTATGCGTCATCCGGCGTGCTTCCTCCTGTAATCAGATCATCGTATTTAATATTCAGATTGCCCAGCAGTTCCTCTTTAAGGTCGAGAACTTTTCGGGTTTGCGGTGCATCTTCAAAAAGACTGTCCACATGCGTCTTTATCCTTTCATTCATGGGTCTTCCTCCTTAAGCAGCTGATCAATTATCAATTTTGTTTCTTCCCAGTCCATTTTGTTTTTCGTATAGGTCTGTCGTCCAAGGGCTGTAACTGAATAATATCTGCGGCGGGCACCCGTAGTTTCATCCCCCCAGTATGAAGCAATCATTCCCGCTTCCTCAAGCCTGCGAAAAGCAGAATAGAGGGTAGCTTCTTTAAGTTCATATCGGTTCTGTGTCTTATCCTGTATCGATTTGTTTATTTCATACCCATAACTGTCTTTATGCAGCAGGAGCGTGAGAATAATCGTATCTGTGTGTCCGCGAAGCAAGTCAGAAGTTATTGACATAATGTATCTCTCCTTTCAACAGTATTCTTGTTCTTAATGTAGATAATAATCCGATATACTATGTCTGTCAAGGTATTTTTAAAATAAGTGCCGTATAAATTTTTAGCTTACATATCATTTCATTACGGAGATTTACTAAGATATCCGGTTCAGGCGGCAAAAAACAAGGCATGAAATTTACATGCCTTGCATCAAGTCTATTAAGAAAAAAAATCAATCGGACACAGCACCGTCTGCAATATCACGGGCCGGGATCTCACAGGAAGGTGTAATATCCGGGGTAAGCCGGCGATACAGTGAAGTCAGCTCCCGCAGCCATTTTGCATCCATGGAATCAAGTCCATCCTGAGATACACGGAATACCCAGTTGCCTTCAGGCGTTCCGGGAATATTCATGCGCGTGTCACTTCCATAACCGAGAATATCCTGGACGGGTGCAATTACAAGGTCGGCGTGAGACTGCCAGACCTGCCGGATCATAGCCCTGCAGGATATACTCTGCGGCCCCCCTGTTCCCCAATTGTCCTTCTTAACATTACAGTACGCCAAGGCAAATCTGCGCTCGTCTTCTGATGCATCCCAAAGCCAGCCAAGAAGTGTATTATTATCATGAGTGCCGGTATAAGCTGTCGTATTTTTATCAAAATTGTGAGGAAGGTTGGTGCTGTCCCCGTTAGGATCAAATCCGAACTGAAGAACGCGCATGCCCGGGAATCCGGTTTGCATCAAAAAATCACGGACCGCATCGTCAATCTCACCTAAGTCTTCGGCAATGATCGGCGGATTGGGAAAATATTCTTCTACTTTCCTGAAAAGATCCATGCCGGGACCCTTTACCCACATGCCGTTCCTGGCTGTAACTTCTTCTACTCCGACGCTCCAGTATGAGCAGAATCCCCTGAAATGATCGATTCGCACCTTATCAAAAAGCGAAAAATTGACGGCAAGTCTCTCAATCCACCATGCGTATCCATCTTTCGCATGAGCCTCCCAATCGTAAAGTGGATTCCCCCACAGCTGGCCATCCTCGCTGAAGTAATCAGGCGGAACACCGGCTACTGACGATAAGGTATGGTCAGGCTTCATCTGAAAAAGCGAATTGTTCGCCCATACATCTGCGCTGTCCGATGACACATAAATCGGAATATCCCCTATAACAGAAATCCCTATATCATTAATTTGCCTTTTGAGATTCATCCATTGGGTATAAAACTCATACTGGACAAAACAATGAAAAAAATAATCCTCGTGATACTTGTCCCTGATCTCAGCAAGGGCCTGCGTGCGGTGCATGCGCAGATCAGGATTTTCCCAGTCCCACCAGGATTTACCGCACTCGATTCCCTTGATTGTCTCATAGAGAGCTACATCATCAATCCAGGAGTTTCTTACACAGAACGCTTCTGTCTCTTCAACAATCTCTTTGCTGATATTTGCATACGCCTTTCGAAGCAGGCTGAGTCGATTGGGGCGCAGCCACTTATAATCAACGGTATGTATATTGCCGCAATATTTTGCCTCTTCCAGATCACAGTCAGAAAGAAGATTATCATCGCGCAGCTGACGGGGATCAATAAAATATGCATTCCCTGCAAAAGCAGAATAACTCTGATAAGGGGAGTCTCCCGTGCCGGGGTGTGAGAACGGAAGAACCTGCCAATAGGTAAATCCGGCTTTCCTGATCAGCCTGGCAAAATCGAGTGCTTCTTCTCCGAAGCATCCAGTTCCGAAAGGTCCGGGCAGAGAAGATATATGAAGAAGTGCACCGCTTGCCCGTGTCATAATCAGACGTCCTCCACATTACGAATATAAATAAGCGTGACCAGCGGATTCTTCTCGTTAATCCGCTCTTCGGATTCAATGCCGTCAATTGACCTGATCATCTGTGAAAGCTTGGCAAAGCCAAAGTTTCTGGAGTCAAATGACGGCCTCTTCTTTAAGACGAGATTGCCGACAGCCCCGAGAAAGGCCCAGCCGTTATCATCCGCAAGATCAGCAATGGAGCTTAAGATAAGGTTAATGGTATCCTTGTCGACCGGTCCGATTGATCGTGAGGCAACCTGCGCGGCAGGTGCCTTGTATGACTTTTCGTCCTGTGAAGAGGTCCTGGAATTAGATTCATGAGGAACCGGATACTCCTCCGACGTGTTCACGCCGAGGATTTCAAGATATATAAAACGGTCACATGCTGCAATAAACGGTGAGGGAGTCTTCTTTTCCCCGATACCGTAGACTATCTTCCCTGCCTCGCGAAGGCGGGTAGCAAGTCTTGTAAAATCACTGTCACTTGAAACAAGGCAGAATCCCGCGACCTTCTCGGAATACAGAATATCCATCGCATCAATAATCATCGCGGAATCCGTAGCATTTTTTCCGGTTGTATAACCGAACTGCTGAATCGGCTGGAAAGCAAAATCCAAAAGGACTGACTTCCAGCTTCCGAGATTAGGTTTGGTCCAGTCCCCGTATATTCGTTTGATAGTAGGGTTGCCGTAACGGGCAAGCTCCTCAATCATGGGCTTAATATAGCTCGCGGACACATTATCAGCATCAATCAGTACAGCAAGTCGAGTATCTCCTACTTCAGGCATCTTATATTTCCTCTCTTGCTTGCCACAAATACGGCAAGACTGATATAATTATGCGGCAATTCGCATCTGGATTAATAATATTAATCTAATTATAGCTTATTTTGAAATCCGTTCAAAGTCAGATTTGCTGCTTTGCCCTGTGATCCTCAAGAAAAGCCCCGCAAATAAGGAGAAATAATATCCATGGATATCGCAGCAGCCAACGAAATTAAAAGAAGACGCACTTTTGCTATCATTTCGCATCCCGATGCCGGTAAAACAACGATGACGGAGAAACTTCTTCTTTATGGAGGCGCCATTCACATGGCCGGATCCGTAAAGGCCCGAAAAGCATCACGCCATGCCACGTCTGACTGGATGGAAATCGAAAAGCAGCGCGGTATTTCCGTAACCTCTTCTGTTATGCAGTTTGAATATGATAATTACTGCATTAACATTCTTGATACGCCCGGTCACCAGGATTTCTCGGAAGACACATACCGTACCCTTTGTGCGGCTGATGCGGCTGTCATGCTTCTCGACGGAGCAAAGGGTGTTGAGACACAGACTATCAAGCTCTTTGCAGTCTGCCGCAAGCGCGGTATTCCAATCTTCACATTCATCAATAAGATGGACCGTGCTGCCAAGAATCCGTTTGACTTGATAGATGAACTCGAAAAAGTCCTCGGTATCCGGTCGACTCCCATGAACTGGCCGATAGGAACAGACGGAGATTTCAAAGGCGTTTACAGTCGAAGCGACGAGCAGGTACTGCTTTTCAATTCATCGGCCGGCGATCACGGCGCAAGCATGGTTTCTTCCATAGCAACGAGTGCCCACAACGAGGAGCTGCGTAAAACTCTCGGCGCCCATTATTATGATACTCTTCGTGCCGATATCGAGCTTCTCGATATGGCCGGCGATCCTTATGACTACGAGAAAATTATGAAGGGCGAGCTCACCCCCGTGTTTTTTGGCTCAGCCGTCACCAACTTCGGTGTTGAACCGTTTTTGAAGAGCTTCCTGGCAATGGCACCCGAACCCGTCGCACGCCACACCGATAAGGGTATTATCAGTCCGAATGAAGACTTCTTTTCAGGATTCGTCTTCAAAATACAGGCAAACATGGATCCGAACCACAGAGACCGCATGGCGTTCCTTCGCATCTGCTCCGGCAAATTCGAAAAAGCAATGGCCGTTAAGCATGTCCGCCTCGGCAAAAAAATAACACTTGCCCAGCCGCAGCAGTTCATGGCACAGGACAGGACTATTGTCGAAGATGCATATGCCGGAGACATCATCGGCATTTTTGACCCCGGTATTTTCCGTATCGGCGACACACTGACTTCCTCTTCCTCAACTTTTCAATTTGAAGGCATCCCCGTCTTCCCCCCGGAATTTTTTGCGAGGGTCATGCCGATTGATTCCATGAAACGCAAGCAGTTCCTTAAAGGGGTCGATCAGCTTTCCGAGGAAGGCGCGATCCAGCTCTACAAACAGCCTGACATCGGTACTGAAACATACATCATGGGGGTTGTCGGCGTACTTCAGTTTGAAGTCCTGGAACACAGGCTGAAAAACGAATACGGCGTTGAGATTCTCCGTACGAACTTAAGCTATCGTCACGCGCGCTGGGCTGTGCAGAAGAACCCGGAACAGCCGATAGATCTTCGTAAAATAACGATTACGTCTACATCCCTGCTTGTTCTTGACAAAGATGACGCTCCTGTCATACTTTTCGAGTCTGAATGGGGTATTTCATGGGCTCTTGAGCGCAATCCCGGACTGCTTCTTGAAGATATTCACGCTTAATGTCATATGATTTACAGATATTAAATTAATAGTTTTCCAGATATAATTTCACCGTCACAATAATTGCTCATTAAGACACAAAAAATTCATACATTTCTTTGTAAATATGACCAAAATATCAATATCGAATGTTTACGCATGCCAAAAGTTTGATACAATGTAATTGGAATTATTGGTTATCTTCTTATCTTATTTATTTGCGAGGTGAAAGAATATGCAAGAGAACATGACAAGAAGTGGAACACCTGAAGGAATGCGCGAGAACTACAAGAAGGCAACGGTTGAGATGTTGATTCTTCATTTGCTGTCAGAGAGTCCCATGTATGTATACCAGCTGATCCAGTCATTCGAGAGCCGCAGCAAGGGCCTTTACAAAGTTGCTACCCTGTATCCTGCCATCTACAGATTGATGAAATTCGGCTACATTGAAGAGTTTGAGAAGAAAATATCTGAAGACAACCGCCTCAGAAGGTACTATTCCATTACCGATGCCGGAAAAGCTTATCTCGTATCCCTGAAAGAAGACTTCAGCGAGCTCAACAAGGGCATCCAGCTGATTATCAAAGGGTAACATTGAACAGTTTTTACCGCTTTCGCTAAATCATTGATATCAACAGGAATCCCCCGTCATCACTGGAAGACGGGGGATTTTTTCATGTAAATATATGATGCAAGATGTCGATATATGCCGAATTATCTGGAAAGAATATCAAGCACCTGCTGCTGCATGTATTCCTTTTCAATGACAGTATCATGCAGCACTTTCTTTTCGGCAAGACCTGCAAGACCGGACGGAATGGGCAGCGAACTCTCTTCGGAGAGCTCGCGGATAATCACCTCCGAAGATCTTCCGCGGCTGTAGCCTGCACCGAAAATCGCATCAAGGACGGAATCGGCAAACTTGAACGGGCTGGCCGTCGAGACAAAGATGGTCTTGGTCTCATCAGCGGATCTGTGATAATAGCGGCCGTAAACATTGAAACCTACAGCAGTATGCGTATCAATTACATGGTCACAGCGGTCATATACTTCGCGGATTGTCTTGATAATCCCCGCTTCATCCGAAAAGCCGCCAACAAATACTCCCTGGAGCGTACGAAGCGTTGCGGGATCGACGGTATAAGATCCTTTTGAAGACAGCTGCTCCATCCACTCGAGAACCTTTGCACCGTTTTTGCCGGTAATTTCAAAAAGAAGCCTCTCAAGATTGGAAGAAATAAGAATGTCCATGGACGGTGAATTTGTCTTGTAGAATTCACGGTTTCTGTCATATGTGCCGCTTCTAAGGAAGTCGGAAAGTACTTTGTTCCTGTTGGATGAGCAGATAAGCTTATTCATCGGGACGCCCATCTTCATCGCGTACCATGCCGCCAGGATATTTCCGAAGTTGCCGGTCGGGACAACCACGTTTATCGGCTCACCTATTGCGATCTTTTCGTTTCTGAGCAAGGCGGCATAAGAAGCCACATAATAGGCAATCTGAGGGGCAAGGCGCCCCCAGTTGATTGAATTGGCGGAGGAAAGGATTACTCCCTTCTCTTTGAGTTTATCTTCAAAGTCAGAGTCCGCAAAGATCTGCTTGACACCTGACTGAGCATCGTCAAAGCAGCCTTTGACGGCAATTACATGAACATTGTCACCTTCGGTTGTGACCATCTGCAGGCGCTGTGCCTCCGATACGCCGGATGAAGGATAGAATACAATTACCTCTGTACCGGGCACGTCTTTAAAGCCCTCGAGTGCCGCTTTGCCGGTATCGCCGGATGTGGCGGTAAGTATGCAGATCTTTCTGGTCTCGCCTGTTTTCCGGATGGCAGCCGTCATCAGGTATGGAAGGAGCTGCAGAGCCATATCTTTAAACGCAGCCGTCGGTCCGTGCCAGAGCTCCAGGATATATTCCCTGTCATTGTACTTGTTGATCTGGACAAGGGGCGCCGGGTCTTCTCCGAATTTTTCGGGATCATAAGCCCAGGTGCAATAGTCAAGAAGTTCCGAGTGAGAATAGTCATCGAGGTATAGGGAAAGTACATCCGCAGCGATCTCAACATAAGACTCATTAGTCATACGCAGAAAATCCTCGTTTGTGAGCTTCGGTATGGATTCCGGCACAAAGAGACCTCCGTCCGGAGCAATCCCCTGCTTAATTGCCTGAGCCGACGAGTATTGGTAATCGGTTCCTCTGGTGCTGATATATTTCATGTTCTCTCCTCCTGCAAATCACTTACGTAAAAAAGGATCTGTCTGTTTTTTATTATGTTGTGCGGATTCCGGGAGTCACCCCGATCAAATTATTGTCTTAAGGAGCCGACGTGACTGTCAGTGTTTCTGATTCGGCAGGCGGCGAAGGAGACACAGCCGGCAAGGTGCCTTCTGCGGGCTCTGCAGCCCCGCCTGCGGGCGTTGGCGAAGGTGTAACAGTATTTGCCGGACCGGCTTGTAATGCATCAGTCTGGGCTGCCTGGGCGGTTTCGGTTTGAGCCGGCTGTGCCGTTTCGGTCTGGGCGGGCTGGATAGAAACGGTACCCGAGGGATACGCGTTCTGATAATCCGTCAGTATCTGGGATATTTGAGGATCCGTCTTATTGGCTTCAAGAGCGGCCAGCAAATAGTCAAGTTTTGGTGCTGCGCTGCTGTTTTCACGAAGCGCAGCTACAGCCGGGATGATATAGAACCAGACAGCAAGGCCCAAAAGAACCGCGAGCAGCACAGAGCCGATAGCAATGACAGCGATGCGGAGCTTTTCAGCGGGTGTTTTCGGGATTGAAACAACGATATCATCATCCGATGAATCACTGTTCGGTGCGTTTGCCTGCATCATTACGTCCCTGCGTTCCCTGTCGGATGCAAGCCTTGCTTTTCCCGGGGACCGGGGTGCACGGGTCAGAATCGGAGCCTGCATATGTCCGCGTTCTTCCGTATCGATTTCCCGGAATACATTTGAGTGGTTTTTCCGTGACGTAAAGAGAGATGAAAAGATGTTTTTACCGGCTGAATCTTCCTCTTCATGTGCATGCTGATTTTCCTGCGCATAATCGACGCCGGCATCCCGGTAGCAGACCTGAGCCAGATAGGAAAGGTCCTCTGTCAGGAGCCCTGCTGAAATAGCATGCTCAAAGCTGGCAAGGGCCCGCTTAAACTTACCGTCAATTGCCAGGCAAATGCGAGAAAGAAGAGCGGCTTCTCCCCAGGCAGGATATTGAGTAAGCAGCTTTTTGAGTGCGATCATGGCAATATCGGCGCTGTCTGACTGCGCATTGGACACAGCTCTGTTGAACAGGGTTAAAACCTGCTCTTTTTCTTCTTTTGACAAATGCAGAATTGCAATGTCTTTTTCCTCGAGCGGAGGAAAGGCTGCTGCGGCTTGAAGCCAGTCCATTATAATTGTTCTCCTTTATGCCTCTGCATCAGTGTGGTACGCACTTGGCCGGCCAGATACAGCGATCCCATACATAGAATCGGAGACCCGTCTGCATTTGATGCTTCCACGGCTGCGGCACATGCATTGCATGCATTCTCAAAGGCAAAAATCTTACCTTGCCTATTATACATAGTCGTTTGATTCTTGTAAAACAAACCTTCTCCCGAAAAATGCCTCAGTATATGGTTTCTCAGTTTTTCCGCTGGCAGAGACCGCGGATTATCCGGTGTAACGCATATGATTTCCGCTATATCATACGGAAGATCTGTAAACAGTATCGACAGAATCTGTGCGTAATCCTTATCCTCCATAAATCCCAGGATAAGCCGCGGAGGATTATTCTTGAATAGCCCTGTAAACAGAGAGTCGACTGACGAGCGAAATGAACGTGCGCCCTGCGGGTTATGCCCGCCGTCTAAAAGAATAAGCGGGTTTCTCCCAAGTATCTCCATTCTGCATTTCCATACCGTGTCTGCCAGCCCGATACGTATACCGCCATCCGAGACAACACCGATGGCTGCCCGAGCGGCAAGGGCAGCATTTTGAAGCTGATATTCACCGATCAGGCGGATATGCAGAACATCCTTTAAGAACAAAACGGTAAAATCCTGGCCATCAGCCGTGCTTTCTATCAGGGATACCTCCGAAGCTTTAATAACGGTGAGCTGTGACTCCCTGGCGCGGCAGGTGTCTTCTATTACTTTGAGCGCAGCAGCTGCTTCTTCTGCCGGTAAATCCGTGTCATGCGGGGAATACAGAAAGACAGGGCAGCCCTGTTTGATAATCCCGGCTTTTTCTGCGGCGATTTCACTCATGGTATTTCCAAGGCGGTCCGTATGATCATAACCGAGTGCCGTAATGACGCAGCAGACAGGCTTATTAATAATGTTCGTGGAATCAAGCCGTCCGCCAAGTCCGGTTTCAAGTACGACAAAACTACACTGTCTTTGTTTAAAATACAGAAAAGCCACTGCCGTAACAAGTTCAAACTCCGTAGGGTGCTCCTCCCCGTCTTCAAGCATGCCTTTCACGGCTTCCCTGACCTTCTCGGACAGCTCAAAAAGTTCAGAGACAGGGATCTCACCCTCCGAATCATCACTGAGAAGTCTTTCAAGGGAACTATTGCCGTCAATGACACGAATCCGTTCGGAAAACCGCTCAAGAAACGGTGATGTGTATACACCGACCCGATGGTTGTCCGCAGCCAGCATCGATGAAATATATGAGGTCACCGAGCCTTTGCCGTTGGTACCGGCAATATGAATGCAGGATAAAGTCTCCTGCGGATTGCCAAGCCGCTGCATCAGGCTCTCCATTCGCAGCAGGCCCATCCGGATACCAAAGCGCTGAGCCGATAATAGGAATGGAGGAATTTCGGTTTTACTGGTCACTGTCTCTGCCACTCTCCTCTATATTGGAAATAGCGCCCGTCCTTTTCGTTTGCGGACCGGCTGCACGGAATACGAAAATCTTGCTGAGAATATAATTTCCGACAACAATAAGGACCGAATTCAGAATTTTCACAAGATACAGGTACGTCCATGACTGCCCTGCGAGTGTGAAAAGCACAATTCCCTTATCAATGCCGAACCCATTCTGTAAAATCAGAATGAATAGTTCAAAAGTTCCCAATTCGAATGCTACCAGTGTAGCGATACGTGATGTGACAAAACCGAAAAACTCCCTCATTATCGGTCCTTTCGAACCAAAAACAAAAGTGCGGTTGGTAATATAAGCGAAAGTCACAGCAACGGCCCATGCCACGGTCAGATTCAAAATGTCATAGCCGAGAAGATCAAATCGAAGGCTTCCGATCGAAATAAATACCTGACGGGAACCGAATATTTTGTCGAAAACGACAAATGAAATGAAGTTAACGAGAGTTGTCAGTCCGCCGAAAAAGAAATAAAGAATGATTTCCCGAATTCTTTTTTGCGCCGGTAAAAGAGAACTGTCTCCGCGAAGAAAAGACACACTATTCATATCAGACCCTTTTCACTTCCCTGGACCGATTTCTGGACCGGACCTGATAGATAATAAACGCAATCATTCCAAATTCTGCAGCGGCCAGAACCGATACAAGAACAAAAGGAATCAGGAACCCCGTATTGGCCGGTTTCTGGTCCTTATAAGGATATACTTCTCCGGTCACAGAATCAATTTCATATAATTGGCTTTCTCCTTTTTCGTTTGCAAGGTAGATTAATGATATACCCGTTTTTTCAGATATATATCCGTCAAACTCAAGCCCCCCTGCCATGACCTGCGCAGGGAGAAATCCGGCCGGTACGCTGAGCTCTGCGGGAAGATCCGAAACAGTAAGAAGCTGCGCCTCCTGCATGACAATCTGTGATGCCTCATACAGTCGAATTGAACCTGTTTCTGGATTATATATATAAAGTGCCGGTTCATTCTCCCCGTCCTGAAGATACAAAAGTATGCTTTTAAGACCATGTCCGCTAAAAACGGGAACCGACTGTGTGCCAAGCATGCGCATCTCCATTGAAAAGCCTGACGGAAGGGATAATGCATCGGGGATTTCAACGAAGTTATACGTGTCACCGTCTTTTGACACAATGGAAGCACCATCCGGGACAAAGCTGCTGTCCCTTTCAATATTAATTTTATATACGAGCGCTGTTTTACCGTCTTCTGCGAAAACTTTAACACTCATCTGATTCTTTCCGATAATAAGGTTGTCATTCCCCGAAATCTGAATCGTCGCTTTCGGATCGGCAGCAACAGCATCCACTTGAACCTTAGTAACGTCCCTCGTGACATATGCATTATATTCGAAGACAGATGCAGAAAAAGCCGGTGAAAAATCGATGTTTTTCAGCGATAGCGAGGAAAGAGCTGCTTCAGATGAAAGAATACTCTGAACCGGCACTTTGACCGTATTTCCGGAGTTCGCCGTTACAGCAGCAGATGAGCTGTCCCTGAAGCCGCCGATACTTCCGAGCCAGAAATTTGCCTCGCCGGAAGGCGCTGTATCAACAGCCTTGAAGTAAAGTACACAGACCGTAACCGTATCGGCAGAGTACATGGTCGGATCCGCAGGGGGAGCAACAGGGTTTCCTGAAGCATCGGCTGTCGGAGCTGTCTGGTTTGAGCCGATCATTGCTTCTGCTGCCTGATCAGCACCGGTTACTGTTATTATGCCGGTTGATTCGGCACTGCTGATGGCAAAAGTCGATGGCATGACACTTCCCCTGTCCATCCCGACATAAGAGACATAATCCGGATCAAAACGAACTTCGATCGGTCCGAAACGCGTCAGGTTGGGAAACATCGAGAAATTCAGATTCAGGTTCAGGGTGTCTCCTGCCTTCATTGTCTCTGTTTTTGTATACAGATTGACGTTCAGGCTCCCCTGAGCCAGAACCGGAGAAGTAAAAGAAACCGCAGAAAGAAAAGCCGCAGCAATCAGAGCAGAAAACAGTCGAATTTTGGTCATGGATTCCTCCCTCTACTCAATTGAAAAATATTCAGCGCAAAAGTCCGGTTTGAATTTGTATTATGCCTCCGGCAGAACGCCAAATGTCTTGGGCATATTCTGATATACAGGAATTATAAATTGAAAAGAAGATGCAAGCATGTTCTGTGAAAGGTATGCCCTGTGATATCTGGCACCTTCCGAATAAGCCATGGAGATGTTCTGAGCGTACTGATGCTTAAACAGACCGTCCTCGTTATTTATCACGTCGAATTTCTGGAAATACAGCGTGTTCTGACTGACATCGATATAACTTAACGCAATCCACAGGGCACCTCCGCGTATGGCAAGAGCAGGAGAAGTCCAGGGCAGCAGCAGGGCCTTCTCCTCAGGGGTAAGCACCTTAGATGCAGCGTCGCTTCCCCACATGGCATACTTCGCACCATTGATCAGCGCACCGTTTTCGACATCGGGATCCGGAGTCGATCCAATATTATAAAAATTGTAATATCCCTCATAACCCGGGAGTGTACCTGATGAAAGCAGCGACTGTCCCTGTCTTCCCATCTCCTGCAGAATACGGCTGGCAAGAAAATACGGGGAAACACCGGCTTCCTGGCCTGCCTGAAGAAGAATTGCCGCGTAATCCGTATCCGTCGACTCAAGGAATGAGCCTTTCACCATCGCGCGAACACCTTCAATGGAGTGAACAGCCGGGTCGAATGATAATTTCTCAAACTGAAAGACATATACCGGGTCAAGAAAGTTCCGCGGATCAAGGAAATAGGACACGACCTCCGGTTTGGCCGCGCGCCAGGAAGAGCCATCATAGAGAGGGCTGTCCGGCTTAACCCAGTTCGGGTTTGTGCTGTCACTGGCCAGGCTTTTATCTTTGTTATCCTGTGCTGCCATCAGGTCGGCCCATACTACTCCCGTATTATACGGGATGAACTCGTATGCCGGCTGCAGGTTATGCAGGAGCCATAATCCGCTTCGATAACTCTGCGGGAATTTGACCAGTGCATCCGTGTTGTATCCCTTGGTATCGGCCCCTGAAAGAAGATAGAGCGTGTAAGTATGTACAACTCCGTCGAAATCTGTAACCTTAATCCGGATAATGTTCTCGGCAGGTGTCACCGGTATCGGTTTATCCGCCGTCGTAATCGTGACGGCACCGGTGTCTGATTCCTGTTCGATCTGCACGGATGAGGCATAACCCTCTATGCTGACAAGCGCTGCAAGAATGCTGTCAATCTCTTTTGTCGAGACATAACCATAGGAATCTGTTGTGGTTCTAAAGGAAGGATAGACGGCAAGCTCATTACCCGAAGCCACAGATGTAAATAAAAGCGACGCAAGCTTTCCGTTAATCGGCAGGAAAGAAAGATCCGACATGGCATATGTCAATGTATTGGCATTTAAATCTTTGCAGGTTACCGGCGTCTGTTTGATCTCATCTGATACAGCAGCTGTGGGAATCGGCGTAGGTACAATGCCGACGTCACTGGTTACGGCGAGGAAATTGCGGTCCGCATCCTGTGCGACTTCTTTGGACTGAATCATGAGGTATGTTATTTCATCCGCAGATAAAACAGCAGCACCTTTTTGTACCCGTGCATAAAAAATGTTCTGATATGCACTGATATAAGGGTCTTCTGGATCTTGCTGCGGCAAATCCTGCCGTACCCCCCGAAGGACCTCGGTCTGCATACCGGGCAGGTCGTTGCGGCCGATCCGGTTACCGAACATATCATACAGCGTAACGCTTATATCATCTGAAAGATTAACGAAGTTGATATATGCATTACGTTCCTGTGCATCCAGCTGGTACCACACGTCCGCTGTTCCAACGGGCATGAATCCTTTTTGTACTCCGTCATTGACAAGCGTAAAGAAGGATGGAATCGTAACATCTCCGCCCGAAAGAATCTGTGCGCGTCCGTCTGATGTCCGAAGCAGGACCTTAACGGAGTGGAGTCCGGGATCTTCATTCCTTGTATCCCAAACCATGGAGAAACTCTGATCACCGGCGGTTCCCCGTGTTATAGAAAGCTGTCCGGGACGAAGATTGTCATCGATGTAAAAATCTGTCCTCGCCTGTTCACCGTCTATCGAAATAGATCCGCTTACCTTCCTTACGCCAAAGGCATAACCCTCGTCGTCCTGAATGGCCTGATCCAGCATAATGGACAGAACACGGGTACCGACTGTATCGGTTATCGCTTCGGAGACAGGCGGGGCATATGCTTCATTCATACTTCGGAGAGTCTTTTCAATCATATAAACACGGGAATTAACCTTAAGGTCAGATGTCATGACTTCCGACTTTTGATCACTGCCATAGACTGCATAAGACAAGTCTTTTGCAAAAGATGGATCCCCTTTGCCTTCAAGCAGGTACTGCGTACCGGTAAAGCAAATTCTGACATATTCGGAAATAGTCAGCTGACCTGCCGAAATTTCTTTCTGCCAGGAAGCAGCCGCGTTTTGCGTCTTCGTCATTTCTGCCGTCCGCGAAATAATAGCCAGTTCATCCGATGTAAGCTTCACGGCCGGTCCGACTGAAAAAATAACGGACAGAACCATTACCAGTACTGCTGTTCCGGCAATAAAAACCCCGGCGGCTAAAAACAGATAGAGTGGGCGGATCCTATATTTCACGTCATTCTCCCGGTTATTCGCTGATTTCGTCCAAAGTCATCCCATATGCCGGAATAAAATGTTCCATAAAATAGGTGACTTCAGGATAATCCAGCTTCTCAATGGAGGAGAGGATTGATTTCTTGGCGTAAGAAAATTCGTGGTTGCCGGAACTCTCTTCCGTAATGCATTTGATATAGGCGCAGATGCGGTCTGCCGCCTTAACAAGATGGTAGGCTTCGTCCTTCATCGGATCTGACCGGTCCGGGCAAAAAAGATCCCTGTATTCACCGCGCAGTTCTTCCGGAAGAAGGGACAGCAGCGTATCCGTCGCCTGTCCTTCGACCTTCTTGTATGCCTGTGTAATTTCGGGGTTGAAATACTTGATCGGAGTCGGAAGATCACCGGTGATTATCTCGGTGGCATCATGCAGCATGCCCACTCCCATTACGTAGAGAGGATCAATTTTCTGCCTGCTGCCAAGGCAGATACAGTTCCGGATCGCTGCAAGGGCATGTGCGACAACAGCAACATCCATACAGTGCTCTTTAATATTCTCAGTCCTGTTATTGCGCATCAGACCCCAGCGGTTGATGTACTGCATGCGGTCGATCATTGCATAAAATGAGTATTCTTCGTTCATATCAGTCGGAGCAGTCATATTTTCATCATTATCCGTCATAATTGTTCCTCACACCCAATAAATTGATTCATAGCACTTGTTGGCAAAAGAGTCTGTCATCCCCGCAATGTAATCTGTTACGACTTGTACCGTGGACGCCTTCGGGTCAGGATATGACATATGATAATCGGCAAGTCCGGCAAATACCTGATTGCCTGATGCAAGCGCTTTCTGCGGATCAGACATGGAGGAGATCATTGCGTCAAACAAGCCTTCCACTGTAGTCCTGACGCGGATTTCGTATTTTTTTATCTTTTCAGACTGATAAATCCGGGTGACATTCTCTTTGAGGAGGGCTTCCATTGCCTGCCCTGACTCGTCCGACATAATGATCGCATCCTGATTCAGGCTGTGGTGAATGATGTCGGTCACAAGTGTATGGATGATCTGCGAATTCGTGCTTCCGAGTGTTGATGTAATAGCAGGGGGAATATCCTCGAATTCAAGAATTCCGGCCCTTGCCGCATCTTCTATGTCACGGCCGACATATGCGATCTTATCGGCTATTCGCACAACGCAGCCTTCAAGCGTTGCCGGCATCTGGTGGTGTGCACCATGACGAAGCAGAATGGATTCCGTAGGTTTATTCCTGTCAGGTGAAAGCCGGTATTCACTGTAGGTCTCACCGCAGTGGGACACAATTCCATCCCTGACTTCGAATGACAGGTTCAGCCCCTCTCCCTTTCTTCCGCTGCGCACAGCCAGAAGGTCAGCAACCCGCAGGCTCTGCAGTTCATGCTGAAAAAAGAGATTCTGGTCAATTTTTTTGACACATGCGTTCAGTGTCTTCTCTCCGGAATGTCCAAACGGCGAATGACCAATATCATGTCCGAGGGCTATCGACTGCACGAGGTCAAGATTAAGGTTCAATGCCCGGGCAATCGTGGTTGCAATATAATTTACATAAATTACGTGTTCAATCCGCGAGCAGATGTGATCATTCTGCGGATTGAAAAAAACCTGTGTCTTATGCCGCAGGCGGCGGAAAGCCTGTGAATAGATGATTCGTCCCGTATCACGCTCAAAATCAGAGCGTACAGTGCATGGCTCCTCGACAAATCTTCTCCCGCGGCTCTCCCTGCTTCGGAAAGCATAGGGGGAAAGATACTTCTCACGGTTGTCGCGAAGAAGAGAAAGCAATTCCTGGTCACGCGGATTATCAGTCGAATCCGCAGCGACCGGTACGTCTGCAAAAGTCGAGGAGAACTCATCAAACAGGTTCTGTTCTTTATCCCATGTACCCATCGGTTCGTACCTCCTCTTTTACCTGCAATTATATCACAATCGCTATATTATCCTCTTCCATGTCAGCCTTTTCCGACAGTGCCAGGCTTAGCAGGCTTTGGGGACGCTGACATGCTTTGCAGGCATTTCAGGCTTTTACAAGCTTTGCCTGTTTCACCAGCATGTTCTTTGTCGTCTTATTTTCGAAGACGACACATACAAGCGCATCGCCTGCAACTTTTTCGACAGAAATTACCATGCCTTTACCAAAACGGGGGTGCCTGACAGCCATTCCCTTTTGAATCGTATCCGGAGTCAGGCAGTTTTCGTCTCCGCCTGCTCCGCAATTTGCAGGCGCGGGTTTGGGCGCGCCGAAAACAGTTGTCCCGAAAGGATGCTGCCCTGAAGTTGAAGAGTGCTGCGGCGCACCGGCACCATAGCGCGAGGCCGGCTGAGCAGTTCCCGCGGATGCTGCGGTATCAACAAACGAACGCCTGGCTGCGCCGATACTTTCTATATATTCCGGATCAATTTCACGGATAAACCGTGAAGGAGGAAGCTCCTGTGTCTGTCCGAACAGCATGCGGCTTCTTGCCGATGTAATGTGGAGCTTCTTTCTGGCACGCGTGATGGCAACATAGGCAAGCCTTCTCTCTTCCTCGATAGCCTCTTCATTTTCCATGGAACGCGTGCCGGGGAAGATTCCCTCCTCCGTGCCTATAAGGAACACAACGCCGAATTCAAGTCCTTTTGCACTGTGTATGGTGAGAAGTCTGACAAAGTCGTCATTCATGCCTTCATTGTCGCCTTCTGAATAGAGGGCGGCATTTTCCAGATATGACTGCAGCAAGCCTTTCAGATCGGTATCATATGATGTATCCTCGTGACTATACGCATCAAGCAGCGCGTCTTTGCCCATTTCGTTCACGAGTTCTTCCTTTTCCATGGCCTGGCCTTTACGACGCGCCTCAAACTCAACAGCTTCTGAAAGAAGTTCCCGCAGGTTTTCAATTCGGTCGACCGTCTCGCCCTTTTTTTCCTTCTGTTCAATAATCTCCTGCATAATGCCGGACTGGTCCTGCACATACTCGATATATTCGGCGAAGGTCATGGAGTTTTCCAGGAGTTTCTGGCGGAATGCATCAAGCATATATGAGAATTGCTGAAGCTTGTGTGCTGCCCTTGCAAGCTCGGGATACTGAGGTGCCAGCGCGCATACCTGCAGGTAGCTTATGCCGGATTCGGCTGCCAGTTCCTTGACCCTGTCAACGGTTGTATCTCCGATGCCGCGTTTGGGCACATTGATAATTCTGTCAAATGCATAATTGTCCGAAGGCGACATGATCAGGCGAAGGTATGCAAGGATATCCTTTATTTCCTTACGGTCATAGAAGCGCTGACCGCCGTATACGCGGTATGGAATCCCCTGGTCCCGGAAAGCAGATTCGATCGTTCTCGAAAGTGCGTTGAGACGGTATAGAACCGCCATATCGCCGTACCTGTACTGCTTTGATTTGACGAGCTTCTGTATCTGTTCCGTCACATAATAGGCTTCTGCCCCATGATGATCCGCACAGTAATGCGTGATTTTCTCTCCGGGGTCAAACTCCGTCCAGAGCTTTTTAGCCTTACGTCCCCGGTTATGCCTGATTACGGTATTGGCCGCCTGCAGGATGTTGGACGTCGAACGGTAATTTTGCTCGAGCTTAATTACCGTGGTATCTTTGAAATCCTTTTCGAAATCCAGAATATTACGTATATTGGCTCCGCGGAATGAATAAATGGACTGGTCATCATCGCCAACAACGCAAAGGTTCCTGTACTTTTTCGCAAGCATCAAAATAAGAAGATACTGTGCATGATTGGTATCCTGATACTCATCAACAAGGATGTATTTAAATTGATCCTGATAAAAGGACAGGACGTCAGGATTGCGCTTTAATAAGACGACGGAGTAAAAAAGAATGTCATCAAAGTCCATGCTGTTACATGCGTGAAGCTTCTCCTGGTATTTGCGGTAAATTACGGCAACCTTCTGGCGGCGGTAATCAGGACCTGCCTCTTTCTCATATTGTTCCGGTGATAAAAGTTCGTTTTTTGCCTTGCTGATTTCCGCCTGAACGGAGCGGGGAACAAAAATCTTATCATTCAAGTTCAATTCAGAAATGCATTCCTTAATGATTTTCTGCTGATCATCCGTGTCCAGGATGGCAAAATTCTTCTCAAACTGAATCAGGTCGGCATGACGGCGCAGAATGCGGGCAAACATAGAGTGGAATGTACCTACCCACATATAAGATGCCATATCCCCGATAAGATCCTTAATACGTTCCTTCATCTCCGCAGCCGCCTTGTTTGTGAAGGTAATCGCAAGGATGGCGGATGGCCTTACTTTGCGTACACGAACGAGGTATGAAATCCGGAAGGTAATAACACGCGTTTTGCCGGATCCGGCACCGGCCAGGATCAGCAGCGGTCCTTCATCGTGGCAGACAGCCCTTTTCTGTTCGGGATTAAGTCCCGACAAAAGATTTTCTTCCCAGGGTGCTGCTGCATGATCATCAAAAAAGTTCGTTTCGTTCAAATTACGTTCCTCCTAAAGCCGGCCTTATCTGTTCGCCAAGTGGGGAATATTATACCACAAAAAGAGGCTGCCCCTTTGCAGGAACAGCCTCCGTCGCGCATCAGACGATACTATAATATAAACCAGAATACTCAATCAACTAAAATCGACCGGATCAACCAGATTCAGTCAGAGTCACATAACCAATCAGAGTCAGAAGGAGTCTGCCAGACAAACGGGACAAACCGGACAAACCAGATAAACCAGAATCAACAAGAATCAATAGGTAGGCTCGATCAGACCATAATTACCGTCCTTGCGCTTATATACAACACACACATTTCCGGTCTCGGCATCAAGGTACACCAGAAAGCTGTGTCCCAGCATTTCCATCTGTAAAACCGCATCATCCTGAGTCATCGGAACCAGGGCGAAGGTCTTACGCTTGATGATTGTCTTCTCTTCATACTCATTTTCATCTTCTTCAGCCCCGATATCGCTCAAATACTCCTTCATAAACGAATAATCGTGGACTTGTTTCTCAATTCTTGTCTTCTGTCTGCGGATCTGCGACTCGAGCTTATCGACTGTCCGATCTACTGCAGTCAGAATTTCTTCGTCTTTGGCTTCTGCCCTGTAGATGTGGTTCTGAAGCTTTAATGTGATTTCAACCTTCTTCACATCATGCCGATCGTCACGCTCCGGGTGGATCTTGATATTGAAAACACCCTCTTCTCCGAAATACTTGCTGAATTTTGCTAGTTTGTCAGCGATCTTTTCCTCAAGTCTTTCTCCTACGTGAATTCCATTTCCCTGTGTCGTGATTTTCATACAATCACTTCCTTCCGGCTACTTTTAACAACTTCTTTCGAAGTTCATATCTCTATTATACGGATCGGAAAGAAAAAGCTCGTAACAATAAGTACTGTGAATCTTTTTCGTAAGTGCTATAATTATATTGTTGTGCCGGATTAGGTGTTTTCATCCTTTTGCTCAGGCTCACTGACCGCTTCAGTTGCTTCAGGCTCTGCCTTCACTTCAGCTGCCTCTTCGACAGGCACCGTCTCCTCTGAGACAGGTGCTTTTTCTGCGTCCAAATGCGCCTGTTCGGCTATAGAAGGTGATGCGGTCAGCATGGAGGAAATAGGTGTAACAGGAATCGTTGTGGGAATTTCTACCTGTTTATCAGAGCCTTCCGGGAATTTCGCACCGCAGGTCGAGCAGAAAGCATGCTCAAGAGGATTCTCTTTTTTACAGCTGGAACAGAGCTTCAGGCCTTTTTCGAACAGTATTTTCAGCTTGTTTGCTTCGATATCCGTATATAACGACGTGATAGCATCACATCTTGCATTAATATCCTTAGATACGTCAACAGAAGCGTCCCTATACTGTCCATAGTATAGCCTTCCGATTTCGTCAAAATAACGGTTGATACTCGCATTTTTCTCATCAGTGGATTTCTGCAGTTGTGCAATAGTCTTCGCCTTTGGATCAAACAGTGCCATATGCATTCCCTCCTAAATTATCTATTGATATTTTTGCATTATGCAACAAATACATTATAGCTTGATTTGAAGCAAACAAAAAGGGAAGTCTCACAGAATGGAAAACCATTCGCAAAACTCCCCTTATTTATTTGGTAAATGTGACGAAAATTACTTCGCGTCTACCTGCGCCATGTGCTCGATGAGCATAAGGACCTTGTTGGAATAGCCCCACTCATTGTCATACCNNCGCCCATGTAGCGGAGCAGATCGACTGTGCGGTTTGAATAACCCCACTCATTGTCATACCACGAAACAAGCTTAACGAAGTTCGGGTTAAGAGCGATACCGGCATCAGCATCAAAGATGGATGTACGTGCATCGTGAATGAAGTCAGAAGAAACAACGAGTTCGTCGGTGTATCCAAGAATGCCCTTCATCTCAGGAGACTCGGAAGCAGCCTTGACAGCAGCCTTGATCTCTTCGTAAGTAGCACCCTTCTCAAGACGGACTGTCAGGTCAACAACAGAAACGTCAGATGTAGGTACACGGAAAGCCATACCAGTCAGCTTGCCGTTGAGCTCAGGAATTACTTTGCCAACAGCCTTGGCAGCACCGGTAGAAGAAGGGATGATGTTCCAGCCAGCAGCACGGCCGCCTCTCCAGTCCTTCTTCGAAGGGCCGTCATTTGTCTTCTGTGTAGCTGTTGTAGCATGAACGGTGGTCATGAGACCCTCGACGATGCCGAAATTGTCGTTGATAACCTTGGCCAGAGGAGCCAGACAGTTTGTTGTGCAGGAAGCGTTGGAAACAACGGTCATGTCTTTTGTGTACTTGTCCTGGTTAACGCCCATGACGAACATAGGAGCGTCAGCTGAAGGAGCAGAAATAACAACTTTCTTAGCGCCGCCGACAAAGTGAGCAGATGCCTTCTCTGTTGTTGTGTAAACGCCTGTGGACTCAACAATGTACTCAGCGCCGACAGACTTCCAATCAATCTCAGAAGCGTTCATGCAGCCGAAAACCTTAATTTTCTTGCCGTTAACAACGATGAAATCTTCACCAACTTCGATTGTGCCGTCAAATACACCATGAACGGTGTCATACTTGAGCATGTACTCCATGTACTTAGGATCGATGAAAGGGTCATTAATACCAAGAACCTCAATATTGGGGTTCGCAACTGAAGCACGGAAAACCAAGCGTCCGATACGTCCAAATCCATTGATTCCTACTTTTACTGCCATGTTTATTCCTCCATGTATTTCCCTGAATCAGGGCTAATTTTGCTCATCAGTGCACTGCACCAGAAAGATTTTACCGCAATTTGTCAAAAAATACAACAGAACATGGGCATACCCGGGTAAAAAAAAGCATTGAAACTGAATGAATCCTTACACATTTTGTACTATACTTCTCAGAAAATAATTTTCATATGTCAGAGCATGCCTGTTTTATGTGCCTCAACCCTGCATATACTGATACCCTGACCTGCAAACTTCTGTTCAAACTCCGTCCGGATATTACTGCTGTCCCACTCACTGCCGTGCAGGTCAGACGTCTGATTGTGCAGGACAAAACTTGAGTATTCAAATTCACCCAGGGAAAAATCGAACAGTTTCCTGTCGTCTGTCTTGAAATGAATTTCTCCGTCATGTGTTAACAAGTTTCTGTACACGGCAAGATAGTCGCGATAGGTCAGGCGCCTTTTGGGCTTATCTTTACGGGACCACGGGTCGCAGAAATTGATGTGTATACGGTCGACCTCACCTTCTTCAAAGTAGTTTTTAAGAAGAATGACGTCGGTCCAAATGAAAAACAAATTTGTCACGCCTGCCTCAGCTGCTTTTTCGATGGCAGCCAGAATGACCGACTCGTCTTTTTCGAGGGCGATATAACATACATCAGGGTGACGCTGAGCCATGCCGATGGCAAAGGCCCCTTTACCGCAGCCGAGTTCAAGATAAAGCGGTGCGACGGCCGGCATTTTGCAGGCGGCCCTCCAGTGGCCGCGGTTTGCGACAGGAACCGGGAACCAGTATGATGAGCAGGCATTCATTCTCTGTGGAATATTTTTCTTTTTACGCGTTCTTGCCATTAATGTTTGACCTCTTTGTTTTTTGATATATTGTACTTTCCCTGACTACCTGTCAAGCTTGAATGCAATCTCGAGTTCTTCAATCCTGGCATCATCAATTGCAACGATCTGCCCGATATTCTTGGAAGCAATAATCGCCTTTGCGCTGAAATCAGCCACTTCGAGGCGGTCAAAGGCATTAAGAAGGCTGCTTCCGGTTACAATTACGCAGTCATTGATCACAAGGACAATAGGTGTTGTTTTTGTAAAAATATCTGCTGTCATTCCGGGCTGCATAAAGCTGGCCCCAAAAGGAATTTTGGGAATGTTCCGCATCAGGATGTAGCTTTCCGGAATCGTTTTGGAATCGAGCTTCTCGTCGGTAACGGCAAAGGCCATAACATGCGGCGGATGAGCAATGATGATCGAATTAATGTGTGGCTGGCGTTCATAAATGTATCTGTGAAGAAGGGCCGAACGGCTAGGGGTCTTCCCTGCCTCCTTCAAATTGCCTTCGATTCGTACGAGATCTTCTACTTCAAGATATTTCCTGTCAAGTGAATAGGGAGTTATTACAAAAGAATTGCCTTCAAGTCGCTGGGAGAAGGTCCCCTGCGTGCTAGTAAAGAGCTGCTGATCATATGCGCGGTGTATCAGCTCACACATCTCTCTTCTTACTTCCCGTTCATAACTGCTGTATGAATCCGGTACAAATTCATCCATCTGAGCGTGCTGCTTTTTTTCGGACAGGTCGATTTTTTCCTGCGACAGTCCCTTGGGCGTACCGATTTTTTGTGCGTCGATTTCGAGCCTCGCACAGAAATCAAGGGTTTCAAACGCCATAAAAGCCTTGAACAGTGATTTTCCGCCGACAACAACACCATGGTTTTCAAGGATAACGGTGTTGAAGCCTTTTGCAAATACCCGGGCAATTTTATCACCGAGTTCATTGCTTCCCGGAAGCCCGTATTCTGCCATTCCCACTTCTCCGCATACCTGATTCACATTGGGAATAAGGTGCGTGTCGGGTATTTTTCTTACGATACTGAATGCAACAAGGGCCGGCGAATGTGCATGCAGGACGGATTTGATATCGGGGCGGACTTTATACAGGTCACGATGAAATGGATATTCACTGGAAGGGCGGTGGATTCCTTCAATCGATCCGTCTGCCTTCACGCATACAATATCTTTCCTGGTAAGATTTCCTTTATCAATTCCTGCAGGGCTGATCCAAATATCCCCATTATCATCAATAATCGAAAGATTGCCTCCGGATGTGGTCGTCATACCGTACTTATAAATTCTTTCCATGATCATGACGATCTGGTCTGCCGGGTGTAACATCTCAATATTCATACGATTACCCTCCCTTTACCACTCAAATCTTAATAGAATTATGTCGTTGCCGGACATTTTCATCCGAATAATATCGGCCGGGTCAATGAACTTATTCTACCACAAGGTATTACAAATTTTTATGAATTCAAACACGCCTTTACTCAGAAAAAAGAAGCAGCCGGTCTCCCGGCTGCCTTTTGAAATGAACGCCAGGAGTGGTGCTTCCCACGGCGATTATTCAGAAATAATTTTTCCGGCCAACTCAACGGATTCCAGGGCATCTCTGGTGTAGTAATCCGCTCCGATCTCGCGTGCAACATCCGGAGTCAGCACAGCCCCTCCTACCCAGATAGGACAAATATCCGGATATTCCTTCAGGCGGCTGATCGTCTTTTCCATATAATACACGGTTGTGGTCATAAGCGCTGATAACCCGATCATTTTCGGTTTATACTTCAGAAACGCGTCAACAACGGTTTCAACGGGAACGTCTTTACCCAGGTCAATAACCTGATAACCATAGCTTTCGAGGACGACACGAACTATGTTCTTGCCGATGTCATGGATATCACCCTGAACCGTCGCCACGAGAATAGGTCCTTTTGCCTGCTCATGCTCAGCAGCCGTGAATGTTTCTTTTAGCACGGCGAACGCGAGCTTTGTCGTCTCTGCTGACAGTATCAGCTGAGGCAGGAAAAGATAACCGGTTTCGTATTTTTTACCGACTTCATTCAGGCCGGGAATCAGCTGGTCGTTAATGATCTGCATGGCACTGAAGGATAAGAGTTCAGACC
Organism: Mageeibacillus sp. UBA5770; assembly: GCA_002418705.1. Next base: position 27,475 of record DIEQ01000117.1, read on the forward strand.
GGGTCTTCTCTTCAATCTGAGCCTTCATTCCTGACACAACCATTTCCTGAAGCGACATTTCGTCTGCATTCCGGCCGGATTTCACTGCGGCAGAGGTCTCACGTGAAGATGCTGCAGAGGGAGCAGCGGATGTGGCTGAAGCAGAGACAGCTGGAGCTGCAGCAGACTGATCGGCAGCGTGGCGCTCGATATAGCGGGTGCTGCCGGGGTCTTTGAAGGAAAGTACTTCATATGCATCAACGGTGCTCATCAGATCCTTGTCAAGGGGATTCATGATTGGCAGGTCAAGACCGGCATACAGCGCCATCGACATGAAAGTCTTATTAATGAGCGGACGGTTAGGCAGTCCGAATGAGACGTTGCTGCATCCGAGAACCGTATGCACCATGAGTTCCTCTTTAACAAGCGTCAAAGCCTTCAGTGTCTCTTTGACTTCTTTTTGCTGAGCCGATGCAGTAAGCACAAGACAGTCGATGATTACATCAGATCGGTCAATCCCATAGCTTTCAGCGGTTTCAATAATGTTCCTGGCAATCGCAAGACGTCCTTCTGCCTCAAGCGGAATTCCGTCTTCATCAAGAGTCAGTCCTAAAACGACGCCGCCGTATTTTTTTACGATTGGAAAAATGGCCTCCATGACTTCTTTTATGCCATTTACCGAATTGATCAGGGGCTTGCCGTTATAGATACGGCACGCCTTTTCAAGAACGTCAGGGCTAGAGCTGTCAATCTGCAGGGGCAGGCGGATAATTTCCTGAACGCTGCGAATCACTTTTACCATGACAGCGGCTTCATCAATTCCGGGGAGTCCGACATTGACATCGAGCACATCAGCTCCTGCCTGTTCCTGGTGAATGGCTTCCAGTAAAACTTCTTCATATCGCTGATGCAAAAGTGCTTCTTTCAGCTTCTTTTTGCCTGTTGGATTCAGACGTTCACCGCAGATTATGACACGGTCGCCTAAGGTCACGCACTCACTGCCGCTTGTAATTCTGGTACGGGCTGCGTTTGAACGCAGCTTAACTGTCTCTCCCGAGAGCAGCACCGCCGCACTTCGGATATAGTCAGGTGTCGTTCCGCAGCAGCCGCCAACCGCGCTGACACCGGAACGGATAAAGTCCCGGATATAGGAGGCGAAATCCTCGATAGTCACATTGTAGGTCGTCGTGTTGCCGGAATAAACAGGCAGTCCCGCGTTAGGCTGAACGAGGATGGGTATACGGGCTGTACTTAGGATTTCCTCTACGATGGGTGCGATTTCTTTGGGTCCGAGCGAACAGTTTACACCAAGCGCATCGACGCCGATCCCCTCGAGAAATGCGACCATCGCAGTCGGGTCAGCGCCTGTCAGGGTCTTACCGTTGGCTTCAAAAGTCATTGTCGCAAAGACAGGGAGATCGGAATTCTCTTTAGATGCAAGAACTGCAGCTTTCATCTCATACATGTCGCTGATTGTCTCAATTAAGACCGCATCGACATAATCCCCTGCAATAGCAATCTGCTGTCTGTAGGTCTCATAAGCATCATCAAAGGACAGTGTCCCCATAGGCTCAATAAGCTGGCCGATCGGGCCCATATCGAGGAAAAGGAAACAGTCCTTCTCAATTCCTTCCTTCTGGCAGCGCTCTTTTTCGAGAGCTATAGCCGAACGTCCGTTAAATACGGCAGCAAGGATTATTTCTTCAAGCGAATATGGACTTTCATCCACGCGGTACCGGTTAGAGCCGAATGTGTTGGTCAGGATGCACGTCGAACCTGCCGCAAGGTATTCACGGTGAATATCTACAACGATTTCAGGGTGTGTCAGATTGTATGCCTCCGGAAGCTCGCCGGGTACAAGCCCCCTGGCCTGAAGCTGGGAACCCATTGCTCCGTCGAATATAAGCGGGGTCTGTCCGAGTTTGGTCAGGAGAAGTTCTTTATTATCTATCGCAGGGCTCATTTTGTCTGATAACATACGGTGTTATTCCTCCTGTATTCACAGTCATCGAATCTGCGGCAGCCGCTGCAGGTTCTTTGCTTGTTTTCTTTTCCTATTCCGACAATGCCTGAAATCGATTTCTGCGGCATCATCAGCAGGTTGGATGTCAATGTAAGGCCAATTCTTCTTCCGGCATCAAGCACCTGCATCAGCTGTTTCTGAAGTGCTATCGGTACATCCCCGTAACCGGGGCTGAAGCGAAACGTCAGCGACGAAAAAGGAAGGGATTCCTGGAGCTTATCACATATCTCCTCGACAAGGGCGTTGGCTGCTGCATCCATAATAACGTATTTTGCCATGTCAAATCGCGAAATATACCGCATTCGCTGATCTAACTGGACTCCGAGTGTTCCGGCGATCAGAAGGCAGCTCCCGCATCCGGACAGTAGTTTCTGAAGGTCGGAAAAATGCAGATCCAATTCTGCATCAATTGCAAGCAGTCCGTCCTTCTCTATCAGGTCGAAAATCCGGTGTACTGTACGCGGGGAAGCATATTCCTGCACCTCAGCAATTGCGGAGTCAATCAGTGCGTCCTGCTCCTGTGTAATGACCTGATCCGTATACCGCAGATAGCGGAGCGTCTCTTCCCTCAGCATAGAACGCACCTCCCTTCGAAAAGCAGTTGATAGTGTCTGTTAAAATAGTGAAACATCTATTGTATAGCTTGTCAAATGGCGGGCGGTAAATATATGTCTCTCTCCCAGATCCACTGGATCAATTATATCGCTCTCGCTCTCTTGTCCTCGGCTTCGCCTGCGTATGTTCGTTCGAGCGATATAGTTGATCCCTGCTGGCGCTTCGCGCCGAGGAGGCGCACACAAAAATGCCGGAATCGGTTCGTTTCCGGCATTTTTGCGAAGTGATATGGGGGTGGCTGCCTGTGGGATTATGTTTTACTGATCCTTAAAAAGAGGCGTTGAAAGATAGCGTTCTCCGGTATCCGGCAGAATGACAACGATTTTTTTACCTGCGTTTTCAGGAAGTCTGGCGATCTGGGTTGCTGCATAGAGAGCAGCTCCGGATGAGATACCGACAAGAAGTCCCTCTGACTTGGCAAGAGCGCGGGCCGTTGCGAAGGCATCATCATTCTCAACCGGGAAAATCTCATCATAAACCTGTGTGTTTAGTACCTTAGGGACAAAGCCTGCACCGATACCCTGGATTTTGTGAGGACCTTTCCTTCCTTCGGAAAGAACGGGGGATCCCGCCGGTTCAACAGCAATGACTTTGACATCCGGTTTTCTGGATTTAAGAACTTCACCGACACCGGTAATTGTGCCGCCCGTTCCTATACCGGCGACAAAGATATCAATGTCTCCGTCTGTATCTCTCCAGATTTCTTCTGCCGTGGTTTTCCTGTGAATCTCAGGATTTGAGGGATTTTCAAACTGCTGCGGTACATAGGAGTTGGCAATCTCTTTTGCCAGTTCGTTTGCTTTGGCAATAGCACCGGGCATTCCGTCCGGACCGGGGGTAAGGACGAGTTCTGCACCGAGGGCAGCAAGAAGATTACGCCTCTCGATGCTCATTGTCTCAGGCATCGTGAGAATGAGGCGATATCCGCGGGAAGCAGCAACAAAGGCGAGTGCAATTCCTGTATTACCGCTTGTCGGCTCGATAATGACGGTATCCTGATTAATCAAACCCTTATCTTCTCCGTCTTTAATCATCGCAAAGCCGATACGGTCTTTAGTGGAAGAAAGCGGATTGAAATGCTCAAGCTTAGCAATGATGGTTGCTGAAACCTGATTCTCCTTGTTGTAACGGCTCAGTTCCAGGAGCGGGGTGTTGCCGATCAAGTCTGTAAGTGTTTTTGCGATCTTTGTCATAGTAGTGTCCTCCTCGCAGGTATTGCGGTTTTCTTCTCATGAGATATTGTATCCATATGTGAGCTTAATAAATTATCTAATTTCTTCAAACGTTATAGAAGAGTTGAGACTTTTGTTCCCGTTGCTCCAGTCTGCGTCCCTGTCAGCTTTCATGTTAGCATACGTTTGAGCTACTGTGGAGTCAGGTGCTTCACTTGTCCCGGTATCTTTTGAAAAAGTCACATTCATTCGGATATCTTACAACATCGAATGCATTTCCCCTTGTGCAGGACTACTTTTTTGTAAGTCATTTAGGTTCCTCCAACCATTTCGTACTATTCATACTGATTTAGTACGGATTCAATGTTTAAATAGTAACGCCTTTACTCCAATCTGTCAACAGATTCTCAGCTCATTTATAAAAAAAATATCTGATTCATTTCACAAGTTACTGTTGCAGTACCTTTTTCTCCGATGAATGTCGAGTCAGCACAAAAAGTTCCGGAAAACTCCAATAGAGCATTCCGGAAACTTTGCATCGCAGGTCTATCTAAAAAAGATCTATGGCAAGTTAACAATATGCTATTTGGCCGTTAGAGCCGCCATCGTAATGTAGTTGTAAGGCTGGTTGAAATGCGGCAGGAAGAAGATATCAAGCAGCTTGAGCTTATCAATGGTAACTTTCTCTTCAATGGCCAGGGAAAACATATGGATCCCCATTGAAATATCCTCATATGAAGCCATCTGCGCACCCAGGATACGGCGGCTTACTTTATCATATACGATCCGGATCTTGACCGGATGGTTCTCCTTGATGAAGCTTGGCTTCTGCATATCCTCATAATCAGAGAAAAGCGGATCAAATCCCGCCTTCTGTGCAGCAGCAACAGACATTCCGGTGGATACCATGTTATATCCATAGATAGAAATACCATTTGAGCCTTGAACCCCTACCGATTCAATCGGTGTGCCGCAGGCATTATGGGCAGCGACGACTCCGCTGCGAACAGCATTCGTCGCAAGAGCAATATAGCTTGTCGCCTGCCGGGAATTATCATATACCGTAGCACAGTCTCCGATTGCGTATACGTCTTCACGGCTGGTCTGCTGGCTCAAATTAACAAGATATGCACCATTGGGGAACAGCGCAAGATCATTCTTTCCCAGCTCGGTATTTGGACGAAAACCAATCGCAAGCATGACCAGATCTGCAGGATACTCGCCCTTATCCGTAACAACCGACTGCACGCGGCCGTCACCCTTTAGTGCGAGTACTTTTTGTCCAAAGTGAAGCTCAACGCCGTTGTCATCAAGGACTCTATCCATGTCATGTGAGAACCACTGATCATAATAATTGGCAAGACAGGTGTCGCCCAGTTCAAATAGCTTGGCATTTCTGCCTCTTCTGCGCATAGCTTCGGCAAGTTCGACGCCGATGTAGCCGGCTCCGATTATTGCAACATCCTTAATGGCGGCCTCGTTCATACAGGCCTGTGCCTTCTGTGCGTCCTGATAAAGCTTGACATACTGAACGTTCTCGAGGTCAGTACCGGGAATATCAGGCGTTATGGGAAGCGAACCGGTTGCAAGGATCAGCTTGTCATAATGTTCAGAGATGTCGTTCCCGTCTTTATCAAAGGCGTGAACTACCTTTGCATGAAAATCAATCGACTGTACATCTGCTTCCATATGAACCTTGGCGTTCTTAGCTTCCATTTTTTCTTTTGAAGAATAGAAAAGTCCGTCCGGACTGTCGATCTGCCTTCCGATCCACAGGGCCGTACCGCATCCGAGGTAGCTGATATTTGAATTCCGGTCAAATATAATGAGTTCGTTGTCCGGATAGTTGTCGAGTATCGTGTTCGCGGCGGCTGTGCCGGCGTGGTTAGCTCCGATTAGAACAATCTTGGTCATATAATTATCCTCCCGATATACAAAAATATTCCATGGTAAGAAAGTAAATCTCTCTGTAATAATTACAAGCTGGTGTTGACAACAAAATTATTATACAGCCGTATTACATTGTTTACAATAGAAAATGCCATAAAAAAACAGCCCTCAAAAAGAAGGCTGCCGTTCAACAAATCTCAACCGGTTTTGATTCAGCAAAAAGGCATTGTCCTCATCGCCAGGATCGTCCGGGATATCAGATCATCAATTTCCCATCCAAGCATTTCGGCACCTTTACGGATCACATCGCGTGAGCAGCCGGCGGCAAAGCTGGCTGTCTTGAATTTCTTTTTAACGGATGAAAGTTCAAGGTCAGAAACACTTTTCGACGGGCGCATAAGGGCTGTTGCACCGATTAAACCCGTCAGTTCGTCTGTTGCGAAAAGAATCTTTTCCATCAGGTCAACCGGCTCAATATCGACGGTAATCGAATACCCGTGGCTCGCCGTCGCACGGATCAGCCGCTCGTCAAGATCCTCCTCCCGCATGATCTCCTGCGATTTGATGCAGTGCTGATCCGGAAAAAGTTCAAAATCCAGATCGTGCAGAAGTCCGACGTTACCCCAGAAATCTACTTCCCCGCACCCAAGTTCTTCCGCAAAATAACGCATCACGCCTTCAACGATCTCAGCATGCCGCAAATGGAATTCGTCCTTATTGTATTTTTTGAGAATTTCCCGGGCTTCATTTCTGGTTATGCTTCTGCTCATGAATAGATCCCCCTCTTAAGCCGGTCAAAGGCTTCAATTATCAGTGACTTCGGACATGCTATATTTATTCTCTGGAATCCGGCACCTTCGGAACCGAACATGGTTCCATGGTCGAGCCATACCTCACTCTTCTTCTCAATCTTCTCACGAAGTTCATCATCGGAAAAGCCAAGTCCGGAAAAATCAAGCCACAGCAGGTATGTACCCTCAGGTTCTATTAAACGGACTTCCGGAAAATCAACCGCCAGTCTGCTGCGCATATATTCAATATTATCCCGAAGGTACAAAGTAAGGTCGTCAAGCCAGGGTCCGCCGCTTTCATATGCAGCCTGGCAGGCAATCATGCCGAACAGGTTCGGCTGGCTGTACCCGGTTTTCCGCATGGCACCGGCAAAACGGTTTTTGAGTGAATCATCCGTGATAATAAAATTCGATATCTGAAGACCGGCGATATTGAAGGTTTTGCTCGGTGCTGTGCAGGTGATCGTGATCCGGGAGATTTCAGGAGAAATCGACGCAAAAATCGTATGTTTGTATCCGGGATATACAAAATCAGAATGGATTTCATCTGATATAACATACACACCGTGCTTCAGGCAGATGTCGCCTAATTTTTGCAGTTCTTCTTTGGTCCATACACGGCCCACGGGATTATGGGGATTGCAAAGGATGAAGGCCCGGACCCGGTTATCGACAATTTTCTTCTCAAAGTCATCAAAATCAATTAAATATCTGCCCTCCCTGTAAAGAAGGGGACTGTTGACCAGCTTTCTGTCGAGGTCGGTGACGGCAGATGAAAATGGATAATATACCGGTCGCTGGATCAGCACGGAATCCCCCGGTTCAGTCAGTGCCGCAACAGCGGTGTACAGGCCAAAAACCACGCCTGGCGCGGTAACAATGTTACAAATATCGATATCGCAGCCGTATCGGCTGCGAAACCAGTTTGATACGGCAAGATAATATTCAGGTGTCGCATCCGAATATCCATAAATCCCATGTCGGGCACGCTCCGCGATTGCCTCATTAATGCAGGGCGGCGAGCGGAAATCCATATCAGCAACCCACATCGGGAGCGCATTTTCAGGGATTCCACGCTTATGGGCATAGTCATATTTAATTGAACGGGTATTCTGGCGGTCGATCACCTCATCAAAATTGAAAGTATTGCTGCGGTTCTGTTTTGCTGTCATTTTTACTGCCTCCCCGGTTTTGGATATCCTGAAATTGCCTGGCGGAGATCTTCAATCAGATCATCTGCATCCTCAATACCGACTGAAAGCCGAAGGAGACAATCATCCAATCCCACACGAACTTTAAGTTCTGCGGGTGTCTCGGCGTGTGTCTGCACGATAGGATATGTGATAAGGCTCTCAACACCGCCCAGGCTCTCCGCAAAATAAATTAGTTTAAGGTTCTCTAATACATATACAGCCAGATCCCTGGAAGCAAGGCGAAACGAAATCATCGCTCCGGCTCCGGATGCCTGGCTTCTGTTGGTATTATACCCCTGGTGCGCAGTCAGTCCAACATAGAATACATCCGTCACTTCGGGACACTGCAGAAGAAAGCCTGCAATTTTGCCAGCATTTTTTTCCTGCCGCTCTAATCGTACTGCAAGTGTCTTGAGACTTCGTATCATCAGCCAGCTGTCAAAAGCACCGAGAACAGCTCCTTCCGACATGGATATGCGGGAAATCCGCTCAGCAAGTCCGACGCGCTGCCCTGCGATGACAAAACCAGCAAGGATATCATTATGACCGCACAGATACTTGGTCCCGCTGTGAACAACGATATCAGCACCGTATAACAACGGCTTTTGGAGATATGGAGTGAGAAATGTATTATCCGCTGCGAGCAGAATATCCCGCGTGCCAATCAGTTCACGGATCTTCGCAATATCGGTCACCCGCATCATCGGATTAGATGGTGTCTCGACAAAAATCATGGATGTGTTATCACGGATAACGCGGTTAATATGAGGCAAATCAGACGTATCGGCAAATTCAAATTCTATACCGTAAGGAGAATATATTTCGTCTGCGAGCCGGTGTGTGCCTCCATAAAGGTCTTCCGAGAGAATAACATGAGAACCGGGAAGCAGAAGCCTGAATATAGTTGAAATAGCAGCCATCCCGGACGAAAACGCCCAGCATTGCTGTCCCTTTTCCAAAAGTGCCATTGTTTTCTCAAGTTCTTCACGGGTTGGATTACCGGAACGTGAATAATCGTATCCTGTGCTCTGGTTCAGGCCGTTATGGCGGAATGTTGCGCTCTGATAAATAGGGAAACTGATCGCACCCGTGACCGGATCCGGTCCACGGAATCCATGGGTAAGCCTTGTATCGTCTTTCATAAATATTCAACTCCCTCGATATGTGAGAAATCCGGCTGCTGCAGTTATACAAATACAGTCAGCGTCACATTCGGGCAGGATGAATATTCGTCAGATCCTTAATTACTTCTCCGGCCAGGATCAGACCGGCAACGGACGGCACAAATGAGATACTTCCGGGTACCTGCTGCCTGACGGAACAGTTCCTCGTGCTGTCAGGCGGACATACACAATTCTGTTTGCAGCTGATATCATCTGACTCCGAAAGGGGAGTCGGTATCTCCTTTGAATAAACAACTTTGAGGGATTCAATCCCCCTGGCACGGAGTTCCCTTCTCATTACCTTGGCCAGCGGACAGACGGAAGTCTTATAAATATCCGCGACTTCAAACCGCGTCGGATCAAGCTTATTGCCGGCTCCCATGCAGCTGATGACCGGTATGTTCAGCGCTTTGGCACGTTCGATCAGGACAAGCTTGCTCGATACAGTATCGATTGCGTCGATAATATAGGAATATCGTGAAAAGTCATACTGATCCGCATTTGCCGCCCCGTAAAAGACTTCATTCACTTCGACACGTGCTGACGGATTGATATCAAGAATCCGGTCCCTCATCACCTCAACCTTCGGCTTGCCAACGGTTGACATCGTCGCAATCAACTGCCGGTTGATGTTGGTGAGGCACACATTATCATCGTCAAAAAGTGCAAACCCGCCGATACCGCTGCGTGCAAGGGCTTCCGCGGCAAAAGAACCGACGCCGCCGATTCCGAACACCGCAACCGTTGATGAAGCTAATACCTTCATCGCATCTGCACCCAATAAAAGCTGTGTTCTTGAAAACTGATCCAAAATATATTCTCCTTATCAAGGCATAAGGCCTATGCAGACCATGCAATCGTTCCTTCTTTAAGGCTGATCAATACTCTCAGGTACGTAATCCCTATGATCGCCTCTTGTGTAGTCAGGCATATTGCCTGACCTCAAAATACGGCCGTTGAGACACTTCTGGCAGTCAACCGCATCATCACCTGTACAGATCTTATTGTCATAAAGAGCATAATCAGCGCGCACGCTCGTCGGCGAGAGGTTCGGCATGACAACATTGGCACCGTATCCGAAGCCCTTCTCTCTGCCAAGCGGATCAATCGTACCGAGAGCTGTCGTTGAAGGAAGCAGGACTTTCGGCAGGAGAAGACGAGTCAGTGCAAGCATGACGAGAGTCTGCTGCAGCGAACCGGCCGCGAAGTCTGCGAACCGGGTCCCGCTCGAGGGGATAAATGGCCCGATACCAACCATATGAGGAACTAGATCCTGAAGAAATACGAGATCGGAAGCCAGATTTTCGGGTGTCTGGAAAGGTGATCCGACCATGAAGCCTGCACCTACCTGATAACCTATTTCTTTCAGATCGCGCAGGCAGTCTTTGCGGTGGGCCAGGCTCATCTCTTCCGGATGGAGCAGGCTGTAATGCTCGTCTGTCGCTGTCTCATGGCGAAGCAGATAACGGTTGGCACCCGCCTCAAAATATTTGAGGTAGGACTCGTGCGATTTTTCTCCGAGCGACAGTGTAATAGCAGTATTGGGAAATGTTTTTCTGATCATACGGATTATCTCACACATCCGCTCGTCGGTATAATACGGATCTTCCCCGCCTTGAAGGACATAGGAATGATAGCCAAGCTTTTCCCCAGTCCTGCAGCACGATAGTATGTCCTCGTTCGAAAGACGGTATCTGTGAACCTGCGTCTGGCTATGTCCGATTCCGCAATAATAACAGTCATTTTTACAGTGGTTGGTAAATTCAATCAGCCCGCGGAAAAACACGCGGTTCCCATAAGCCTTATGACGTACTTCCAGTGCGGCATCCGCAAGGCTTTTTACAACCTCCGGATGAGTGTGTATGTTGTCTTTGTCAGAAAAAAAAGTGATAACAGCTTCCAGGTCGCTTTTGGCTGCGGTCAGAACAGATATGTCATCCGCTCCTTCATCCAAAAACCTGAGAGCCCTGTCCTTTTGTCCCGCAATCCACGACAACACCATAGCCGCCGTAAACTTCGTATCTTCATTCATATTCATCCACCCAGCCACTCTGTCTGCATTGGCACGCAGTCTATTCAAACAATTCCTATCACTTCACTTGGCATTAGTATTATCGCATTATCCGAGCCAAAATGAAAGAGCAGAAGTTGGCTCTGCCTTACAATTCACAAAAGAAATTATTGCCGATTTCAGTCATTATTAACAAAATACTTAGAAAGGATATTGATTTTCTCATCGGTCTCATTATAGATATTCAGCTGGATAATTTTTGTCAAATCAAGACTGAATATACCCATCATGGATTTTGCATCTATAATATACCGGCCGGAAACCAGATCAAAATCGCCGTCCATTTTCGATACATCACTTACAAAATTTTTCACCTTCTCAAGTGAACCCAAATCAATATATACGGTTTTCATATGATCCCCACTTCATTTCTTTCTGCTTTACCGGTGTTAAAGCTTCTCCGCCCTGTCCTGCACGGCCTTTTTGAAATTAACGATTCTGTGATTGTACTCCTGGTTCATATAGGGCGATGTGATAATAAAATCCGCGGAAGCCCGGTTGTTGGCAATCGGAATATCATAGACCTGGGCGATTCGAAGGAGCGCTTTGACATCAGGATCATGAGGCTGAGCAGTCAGCGGATCTGAAAAGAATATCGCGAGGTCTACTCTCCCCTCAACGATCTTCGCACCAATTTGCTGGTCACCGCCCAAAGGACCGCTGTTGTAGCCCCTTACAGGCAAGCCGGTACGATCCGTTATCATCCTTGCGGTAGTTCCTGTACCGCAGAGGAAGTGGTTCTGCAGCACCTCTTTATTCTTATTGCACCACTCAATCAAATCTTCCTTCTTCTGGTCATGGGCTATTAATGCTATATTCTTCTGTTTGCCGATAGTAAGAACTACGAAATCTTCTCCCATATAGCCGCCTCCTGAAATAAATTTCTATTCACATATTTTAACCTATAAATGCTTCAAATATATAAAGAATTATCAGTTTATCTCATTTCAAAAAAACACAAAAATGCCTTTCCTCAAGATTCCCCGGCGCAGGGCCGTGAAGTCATCTGAGGAAAGGCATCTGTGGTTCCTAATGTTCTTACGCAAACACAGCAGCGAAAGCTTCGTCGAGTGCTTCAAGCAAATCATCAATGTTCTCTGTTCCGATGGATAAGCGGATCGTATTCGGAAGGATGCCGCCTGCCTTAAGTTCGGACTCGGAAAGCTGGGAGTGTGTTGTGCTTGCCGGGTGGATGGCAAGAGACTTAACATCGGCTACGTTGGCAAGATTTGAAAAGATCGGGAGATTATCCACGAACTTCTTGGCTTCATCCGCTCCGCCTTTGATTCCGAAAGTGAAAATGGATCCGGCAAACTTGGGGAAGTACCGTAGGGCCAGGGCATGATACTTATTGCTCTCAAGGCCCGGGTGATTGACGAATGCTACATGCGGGTTCTTTTCGAGATACTTTGCAATCTTAATTGCATTCTCATTGTGTCTCTCAACGCGCAGCGAGAGTGTCTCAAGTCCCTGAATGAAGAGGAATGCATTGAACGGGCTTATTGCCGCACCGGTGTCACGAAGGAGAATGACACGGGCACGAAGGATGAATGCAAGATTGCCGAAGGCTTCGGCAGGAACAAGTCCATGGTAGCTGGCGTCCGGCTGTGTGTACTGCGGGAAGCGGCCGGATGCAGCCCAGTCGAACTTGCCGGCGTCAACGATGATGCCGCCGATGCTTGTACCATGTCCTCCGAAAAATTTGGTGGCAGAATGAATAACGATATCAGCGCCATGCTCGATCGGACGGAAAAGATACGGGGTGGCAAACGTATTATCCACAATAAGGGGAATGCCATTGCGGTGGGCGATCTTGGCAAGTGCGTCAATGTCAATGATATTGCCGTTCGGGTTGCCGAGGGACTCAATGAAAATTGCTTTGGTATTGGGCTGTATTGCTTTTTCAAAATTAGCTACATCATCGGGATCAACAAAAGTCGTAGTGATGCCCTGATATTTGAAAGTATGTGCAAAAAGATTATAGGTTCCGCCGTATACAGTAGCGGCAGATACAATGTGATCCCCGGACGATGCGACATTCTGAATGGCGTAGGTTGTAGCCGCGGAACCGGAAGCAACAGCGAGGGCAGCAGCACCGCCCTCAAGAGCGGCCACACGCTTTTCAAAAACGTCTGTCGTAGGATTCATGATCCGGGTGTAAATATTGCCCGGTGTCTTCAGGCTGAACAGGTCGGCGCCATGATCGGAGTTCTCGAAAACATATGAGGTAGTCTGGTAAATCGGAACGGCCCTCGCTCGCGTGGTCGGGTCTACCTCTTGTCCTGCATGTACCTGAAGTGTTTCAAACTTATAATTCTTTGTCATAAAGTTTCCGTCCTTTCTTTCTTCACCTGCAGAACCTCCTGCGGCATTATTCATGTGTTAAATAGGAGACAACTCCTGAACCTGGAAGGGATCACTCGCTGCAACTTATATGGAATTTTCTATTCCTACCAATTCCATAGGTTTACTATATAACGATGCTTTTTCATTGTCAACATAAAATTCATTTTTGTAAGTAAAAGGGCTCCGTTCATTCAAACGGAGCCCTTTATAAGATTCCGGAAATAAATGAATCAGTCGATATTCACAAAAAGATACATGTTCGAATCATAAGTCATGTTAGTACCGTCCTCATAGACTGAAGCGTACTGGAAAACGATACGCACGGATGCGCCGTCGCCATCAACATCAAAGGTCATTACATCGGGCGGAAGCATCTCCTTGCCTTCACCTGTGCTCTTGTCCGCGAGGCTGTCAATCATATCCTTGAGGGAAGCTGAAATCAGATCTTTTCCATTCTGATCCTGAAGGCTCAGGTTAAGCTGGTCATCAGGATAGCTGATCACTGCATAATAGTCAGTGGCATTGTCCGTTATCGTTGCCGCCGTGTACTTCTGATCAGAGCTCCCGCCCTTATTAGCCGACACGGATACCATATACTCATAGGTGCCAACCTCTATTGCCTGAGAGGAATCAAGTGAATAGAAAGTTGATGTATAATCCGGATTCTCATAACCATTATCCGGATAGAACGGTGAGAACCCGAAAACATTCTGGAAGTCTGCATACATATCAAACCTGTCCGGAATTCCGGAGATTCTGTCTGTTTCTTTAATGTCATACAAATACTGCATGGCATTCGTAATCAATTCCTTATCATTCTCTGAAAGATCCTTGTTGGGTACGATTACTCCATCTTTAACCATATTATTGTCCATCAGAATCTGCTCAACAATCCGTACCTGACTGCCGGTACTTATCGTAAATGCATCTACGGGAGGTGTAACGGACACGAGCGCGAAGCCTGTAAGAACGATCGCCAATACCACATTCTTCTTAAGCGGAAGAAATGATATCAGAACACCGGCAGCTACGGAAAAGATGCCGAACAGGATCACAAAGTAACGTCCATATACGATACCTTCGTCCGTAATTCTGAGAATCAGGTTAACCACCTGATATAGGGCAATCAGCGCCATGAGCTTCGGTGCGATCAGGCGGAACCATACTGCGATCTTGTGCTCTATCTTGCTCACCAGGACATATAGGAAAATAACAACAATACAGTAAGCCAGAATCAAGGGGCGGAGCAGGTCTCCCTCATCACCGCCGACTAAGGTCTTACCGAGATAGGCAAGAAGGACAAGCGTATAGATTGCTGTCAGGGGAATCAAAACGTATGTCAGAAGTGCGCGGAAGAATGCAGGGATTTTGGCAAGATGCTCCTGCTTTTCAAGATCTTCTTCTGTACCCCCGAATACAGGGATCAGTGACAGGAACAGCATCGGTGCGAAGAAAATCCAAATCCATGCCGCGACATGCCCGGTAAGGTTATCAGGCAGTCTGAACAGGAGGAGATTAATTGCACTCAGGACAAGTGCGATGCCGCCCCAGATGATGGCGATAAAGAACACAGTCGTGAAAAACGCCTTGAAAAAAGTCATGAAAAAATCGTTGAAATCCGTCTTCCAGCGGAGACATGGAATCCAAAGAGAGATAAAAATAAGTGCGAAGCACAGAATTACGATGCGAAGCACATCAGCGAGGCTTCCGTCATAGTCTGCCATCACAAGAAAATAGTAGGCGGCTGTAAGCCCAAGGACCACAGCCTGCGAAATAAAGAGCCACATTACATGGCGGGGACGTTTCTCAAATGCCATTGTCATGGCTGTCGACATAAAAACACCCAGGATCAGTGTCAAAATTTCCGGTGACTTGTCAGTATTTGTCTCGATATTAATACTTGCGAACACGGCCGTTGCACAAAGAAGTACAAAAACAAACGGGAAGCGGATCCAGGTGTGTGATATGGACTTTAACCTGTCCTTAATCATTGCAAGAAATTTCATATAAACCACCCCTTTACATGTAGACAGAGCCAATATCAAAGATAATTATATTGTATGTTTTTACAAGAATAGAGTCAATGAAATAGGTCAGATATGGAATCTTTTGAGTCTCAAAGCATTCGAAACAACGGATACCGAACTAAAAGCCATAGCTGCGCCGGCGAAAATCGGGCTTAAGAGCGGGCCTCCAAAAATATACAGCACACCGGCGGCTATCGGGATGCCGGCGAGGTTATAGATAAAAGCCCAGAAAAGGTTCTGGCGGATGTTGCGGATCGTCGCGCGGCTAAGTGCAATGGCTGTTGATACTTCGCGCAGGTCTCCCCTCATCAGTACAATGTCTGCCGACTCAACGGCAATGTCAGTTCCTGTACCTATCGCCATCCCTATATCAGCTGCAGCAAGGGCAGGTGCATCATTGATGCCGTCACCGACCATCGCAACGCACTCGCCTTTTGCCATCAGATCCGTGACAGCGCGGGACTTGTCCTGCGGAAGCACATCGGAAACGACATCGGTGATGCCGACCTCGGATGCAATGGCAAGCGCGGTATTCCGGTTATCACCTGTCAGCATTACGGTCCGGATTCCAAGAGAAGACAGCTGCGCAATCGCTTCCTTACTTGTCGGCTTCACCGTATCGGCGACTGCCATCACGGCTAGCAGGACATTCTCGGAGGCCAGGTACAGGATCGATTTGCCAGAGGATGAAAATGCATGCATGTCGGCATCCGAAACAGACAGATCAATATTCTCTTCATCCATCCACTTCTTATTGCCGACGAATACGCTCCGGCCGTTGATCTGTGCCCGGATGCCTCGTCCGGGAAGTGCTTCAAAAGCAGCGGGATCCGGCAATGAAATGGACTTCGCACGGGCAGCTTCGACTATTGCACGGGCGATCGGGTGTTCCGATCCTTTTTCGGCGGAAGCACACAGAATCAGCGCTTCATCTTCTGTCAGTGAGGCGTCATAAAGACGAAGGTCGGTCAGCACTGGTTTTCCCTCAGTGATCGTGCCTGTCTTATCAAAAACAACAGTCGTAATCTTGTGCGTAGTCTCAAGAGCCTCGCCACCCTTGATCAGAATCCCGAGCTCAGCGCCTTTTCCGGTACCGACCATAATTGCTGTCGGCGTCGCAAGGCCAAGCGCGCAGGGACAAGAAATTACCAGGACACAGACAAAAACATTCAGAACAAAGGAGAAATCCTTGCCTGCGATCGCCCAGGCCACGGCAGCC
>DIEQ01000100.1 GCA_002418705.1 Mageeibacillus sp. UBA5770
ACGGGTTGTTGCCCAAATACCCTTTCGCTTACCTGCCGTGAGCCCTTCAGGGTAAAATAGTTTTGAATAAATCTAAGGCTTACGTCAGGTAATGACAAAACTTGCCTTCAGCTCAAACAACTGCCATTACTGATATTCCATTTTAAAGCATAAATACTTATATTTCAACGGTCTGACCCCATGCTACCTTGGACCACCCAGTGCGTGCGCCCAACCATCGCGAGCGCGGCTGCAAGGTGAGGGACACGGTCGGCGATTTCCGGTTGGAGATAACCGCAGAGCTGCGATTGAGAGATCAGATGTATGCCGATAAACAAACGCCTCAATGGAAAGAGCGTTATAAATCCGTTCCGGAATCGAGGCGACTAATTCTGAGTTGAAGCGATTTTATGAATCGGGAAACGCCGTCGGAACAGTTTAACTCGGCATGCTTGCCTTTAACAACAGATTTGCTGATGGCTGGAAGCGATAACTCCAGTGTTCGGCCTAAACTAATTATTGCCGTAGACCCAAGGTAGTCTTCTGCTACCCCTACTTGGTATTCCGAACTGGGAGAACGCGTGTAAACTTTGAGCCGGACTTTTCATACCAAAGCCGTTCGCTACTGCCGAAATTGAAGCAAGCAGCCTCCAGAACTCGCGTTTCCGATGCCCACACAGAGAAGCACGTTATATCAATTAATTCTGTGACAACGGTTATATCATCATACATCCAAGTGGCATTGATACACGCCCCAGATCGCGGTCGATTGCCACCATACAACCCTGCCAATTCATCTTGTGATGGAAGGCGCCAATCTGAGTAACCACCCGCTCGATAAATTTCACAATATCTCTTGGCATCTAGCCAGCTGATATCTTTGCCATTATCCTTCGATGACCACATCAGGTTCGTTCTTGTGTCCAGAACCGTCCCGTTATCATAGGCAACGAAGCGGCCGTCTCTACGAATGTCGTTGCCCGCAGCAGCAAGTGTAATTGCCATGACAGCATGGCTTCTCTCTTCCTCTAATTTTCGTTTTTCTTCCGCTAAAACTTTTCTTTGTTCAAAAAGATTTTCCTCCTGCCTCAACTTTTTTTGTTCCAATGCGATTTTAATCTGTTCATTTTCAAGATCAGTGTCTGCATTTTCATTTAAGTCAGAGTCTGATTCTAACTCTATTTCCTTCTCTACTCTATTTACGTTCTTACCACGATTAAAATAAAAATTACCTTCAAGAGATGAAAGCTCCCATGGTGTTTGCCCGCTTTCTTTACGAACTTTCTGCCTAACTTTCATAAATACTTCAGTGATCGGCAGACCCGGTTCAACAATATACTTAAGTAAAGCGGCGGTGTATGGGCTGTTGCGCCCTTCGCCGTCGCTAGCTATATTTCCTGGACTTGTGGAATAAGAAATAAATGTTCCCGCCGGTGAATTGTTCACAATGGCCAAGCCCCGTGAAGCGCTTCGGAAGCTCTTTGCAAAAGGATTATCGCGACAGGCATCTAACAAAACAATGTTAAAGCCATTATTGGCGTTATCCATTTCAGCGAGAATTCGGCCAGCATCGACGGCTTTAAACCGGACATCGGATTCCTTATTAATCTTCGCATCTATCGGGATTAGATAGTTTATACCATTTACCTGAACTCCATGGCCGGCATAATAGAATAAACCTACACCACCCCTTTTTAGCTGGCTTCCGAAATCTTCAATGGCACTTTCCATTGTCTCAAGCTTTGCGTTAGTCTTCAAGGTCACCTTGAAACCTAGTTTACGGAGAGTTGTGGCCATATCATTGGCATCATTGACGGGATTCTTCAGTGGGCCAGAGCTATAGCTGTTGTTCCCTATGACTAGTGCCGTGCGCGATTCAGCGCCAGCATTGAGTAAGTTGAATGCAACTAACAGGATGATGAAATTAGGGAAAACGATCATTGTTATAAAGAGCTTCACCTAAAAGGCCTCCCTTAAATTGTCAGGGACTTAGACATCATCCCACATTCTGTTTTGTGCATCATTTATCTTCAATGGCAGTACTTTTTAGAATCCAACCACTTTGTCCTTTTATTGTTTTGATTTTGAACCATTTGTCCGATTCATCTATCTTTTCAACTTTTTCTCCTGATTTCAATTTCGTGATGCTTTTACTTTTGACATCATATTCAGCTCTGACATTTGTCCTTTTTAGGATGGTTAGATACTTGGTGGCTCCGTTTGCTGAGCTTACATTTGATGCTTGTAACTCTTTCTTCGGTACATCTTGCTGAACATCGACCGCTGCAACGACCTTATCGGCTTTTACTTGATTAGTGTTTTTTGCTTTTTTAAGAATATTCGCTAGTCCCCTTACTATAGGCATTAATATCTTATCTCCGTCTGTGGAACTACGGTTTATCATTTTCATGATCTCTTTCCCGGTTCTTCTGTCAACCAACTTAATTTCGACTTGAGTAGCCGTCAGACCCACATTACCACCTTTGTCCATCCGAAGCCCCGTTTTTATCTCTGAAATATTACCGAATAGCACTGCGTCTGCTTGCAGGTTTCTAATGCTGATAGGATCATTATGGTCAATTCTTTGCGTACTTCGGATACATTGCACAAAAATACTACCATCAAAGGATTGCGCTATGTTATCCGGCATGTCTTTTCTAATGTTCTTGAACTCTGGAATCTGTAATCCGGAAATCCGATCCATGTTATTCGTCAAAGATGAAAAATCATTAACAATGACTTTCTTATACTTTGTCCAATCAACATTTGAATTTATATAATAGTAATCAGGGAAACCAAATCCGTCCTGGTTAGGTTTTATATCATCTGTCGTCTTAAAAAAACCCACGTTCTCGACTTGCGCAGATCTGCCTAATCCGGTATGTGCGATATCGAATGCTGCGCTGCATCCTATTAGAAGAATTGTTCCACACACCAATGCCAAGTAATGTAAGGACCTCATCATCGATCTAGTCATTTCATCCTCCCCTTGAAAAATATTCTGTTAAAAATTTCTTCATGAGTACATCGATTAAATACCAAGAATGACAAAATTCCGTACTGATTTTGTAAAAATTAAATAGAAGACCCCGCTTTCTCTTAAGAAAACGGGGTCTCTATAATTGTTCCATGGCATCATCCTTAAAAAAAGCAGATTACATGAAGCCTATCAACCAGTATATATTTTTTTATTTGCTCCCAAATGTGAAAAAGTCAAGATAATATTTGGCTGATATCGATTATAAAAATGAAAATTACGACTGACGCCTCTTACAAAACACAAAGGATATTTATCTATCCTTTTACTATAGCGATCCTATTTGCAGAATCCCCGCAGCTTGCCGCGGGTATGAATGCATGTTTTACCGAGGGGGGTATAAGGAGGCGCGGTGTATCTCCTTATCCTCTATCCTCATAGGCCCTTGCGTCGAGATATGATATAAGTCGGGCATGACGATTAAATGCATAATTAGGGGTCTGTCAACTCGTTAACCTGTTCCTCTTTTAGAATATTTGGAAGTTCAGCTTTAGCGCTTTAAGGCGCTCCATGAATTTCCGGTCGGATGTGACGACAATCGATCCTTGGATGTTTTTATAAACTGATGTGATTACGGCATCGCCAAAGTCGGGAATGGACTCCGGCCACCATGATAAAACAAGTGAATACGTAAAGAACAGGGAAAGGTCAAGATGACGGATTATCCCGTTTCTGAAAAATATATTAGCTATTTACAGCTTGTCGTCCGGCATCGGATTTGGCGGCAGCAATGGTTCGAGAATTGCGGCAAGTTCCGCAACGCGTTTTGTTGCAACAGCCCAGATCCGCTCGTTCTTGATCTCACCGTATTCATGGATCAAAATGTTACGTTGTCCAATGATGCTTTTCCATGGAATTTCTGAATGTGCTTTTTGAAAACTTTCAGAGACACGATTTGCAGCTTCGCCAATGATCTCCAAATTTCTTTCAATGGCATTTCTCAGCATTCGATCCTGTTGAAAGTCATAAAATGTGCGATTAGAAACAAATGCCATTATTGCCTTTGCAGCATCCAGCATATCCCACAGATATGCCGGGTCACGCTTTTCGTCACGCGGCATAGAGCACCTCTTGATCCGCAAGCAGTATCCGGCGGCGATAAGGATTCCGGATGGCTTCCTTTTCTACCACATCAACTTCACGTCCAAACATGGTTTTCAGTTCATCTTTCATATCAACTATGTCATACAGGCTCCATCCGGCATTTTCTTCAAAGCGCAGCAAAACATCCACATCACTGTCGGGACTGAAGTCATCACGAAGCACTGAACCGAATAACGCAAACTCCACAATCTTCCATCGCTGACAAAAGTCTCTGACTTTCTCCATGGGGATGTCAATCCTGGGCTGAGCCATACATCACCCTTTCTTCCTTACCAGCATGAACTAAATCACAAATACTATTGATGGTCTATAAGGAAAAGCCCCTGCAAACCAAGAGCAAACAGTTTTATATTCACTTTATCTTTCCAATGGGTTATTCTTTTGCAGAATTGAAACGTACCAATTTATCCCAGT
>DIEQ01000035.1 GCA_002418705.1 Mageeibacillus sp. UBA5770
TCGAGTCTGTTAATCGGCTCCAAGCGAAACTCCTACAGCCTGTAAGGTTGTGGGAGTTTTTCTTTGCCCGTAAGGAGGGCATTTTTTTGAGAAAAAATTTGGGCGTTGAACATATTTTTTTCAAATAAGGGCATAAAAGATCAGCAATTTCAAAAATATGAGGATACATGTTTTGACGGTAATCGGAATTATTAACTATTTTTTTCTTCCGTCAGAGTTGCAATTCTGTTTTCAATAAGTGCTGCGACTTCTTCTCTACTCTTCTGATCATTAAAATAATACATGCCTTCTTCAACCATAATTGTAGTAATCTCATCTTTGTTGGATCTCGCAAGAGTTACGCTCTCGACCAGATAGCGAAATTCCAATACTTGCTCCTCGGAGAGCGGCAATGAAGTTGCTCCGTCCCAATTCCCGCTCTCAGGATAATAATCAGGATCCATCGCATTCACTATCTGACGTTCAAATACAGAGGAAACAATAGATATTTGGCTGTTCTTTTTCGAAGTCTGATATTCGTTTCCAAAAAGAGCAGAAAGAATTTCCCAACATACCTCAGGGTCTTCAGTCGTGGTTATTATTGCCGCTGAGTTAACGGGAACGAAGCATGGACTTGAACCCTCCGCAGAAGGATATCCCGTAATCTGAATATCCTTCCCAAATTTTTGTATAAGTGCCCTATATTGAAATGCGGAGTAAATTTCAGCTTCAGTCATTGCAGGTCCGCTGCTATTAAGCAGTTCGTCCGTTGATGAACCAGTATTTGTGTGGTTCGTATCTTCAGATCCGTATATTTTTGCAAAATCCAAAAGTTGCCCTATCTCCTCATTTCCCAATGTTTTATTTGTTCCGGCTGCAAAGCTTTTCTCGAGCAGATATGGTTGTGTCAAGCAATTCGGAAATACCTGAATTTCTGAAGGAAGCGCTTCTGCAAAAGCGTTAAACTCATCATATGTCCACCCATTCCTGTCACCTAACAGCGAAGCGGAACCTGCAAGTCCGGTGATCGCAAATCCTGAACAGATACGATACATTTTCCCATCCTTCTTCAATTCTTCAATAATATGAGGTACCAGAATATTTATATCAAAGTCCTCATCCTTATCCAAAAGAGGAATAAGATCAAACAGCAAGTCTTTTAATTGATATACATCCAGCAGGTCTTCCGGTACACCTATAAGAATGTCAGGTCCATTATCAGATAGTATATCGAGGTTTATTTGATCCTTTACCTCTACATAGGCTGATTGGGCATCAAACCCTGGTCCCATATTTGCGTAATATTCTTCAAAGTAATCACGAATCACAACATGATAACCGGTGCTTCTTTGGTTAAAATCACTGATACATTTTTTAAGATCCTTATCATATGAGATTCCGACACCACCGATAACTATTTGAGTTCTGCTTGCAATTGCTGAATTTGGATTTTTTTCCAAATAAGTAACCTGATACGAATCCGGCTGCATTTCATGCATCATATCCACTTCCCCTGGAAGCAGCAGCAATTTACCGTCCGGCAAAATTGAAAGATGGTAAGACTGTGAGTCATACACAGCGACTCCTGAATTGTCCCACAGAAGTGCCTGCTGAGACGCTCCTGTAATTGGGTCAATCGCAATAACACCATCTTGTGTATTAATACAAAGATAAGAATTCCCTGAATAAAGAAGATCATTTTCTCGGATTTTCGATGAAATATCTACACCTGATCCCACAGACCTGCTTCCAGGATTAATTTGAGCAATCAGGTATATATTTCCAGCCATCTTCTGAATAACCTCAAGGCCATAAACCATACCATTCAGGCTATATAGATCACCTGAAAGCTTTTCATTTTTTATGGTGCAGATCTTTTTCCCTGACTTATTCATAATCGTCACTTGCTTTTGTGATCCTAAATAGATGTTCCCGCTAGAATCTATTGCCGAAGAAACGATCGGAGGTGAATCCTGAAGAGATGCCTGATGTGACAACGCTGTAAGTGTACCAATTGTATCATCTGCATATATCGGAAACATGTAAAGAGAGCCTTGTCCTGATAAGGAAGATTGCCATGCAAAGACATATAAGACGCCCTCGCTGTCAGCAGCTATAAAATATAATTTGTATGATTCGTCGATGACAATGGAAATATTAATCTCCGAAAGCTCCTTTGTTACCCGGTTATATTTTTGAATGTATGTACCAATACTTTCTGTGGATGCATTATCAATCTCAGTTTCTTGTGGGAGTACAGCTATGGCAAGATACGCAGTATCCGTTGTTGCACAGCTACCAAGCAACACACTCTCCTGCCCATTCTCCGAATACATTGTGACGCTCTGTGCTTCATAAAAAGTAGAACTTCCATTCAGCATTAGTCCCGGAGAACTGACATCTATAGCTTTACTGCTGCAGCAGCATGTAGAAAATAGAAAAGCAAAAGCAAGCAGCAGACATATTATGCAGTGCAAAATTTTATTGCGCTTGAAATTCAGTTCCCTGCAATCTGTGGAAAATGTCATTTTATAACCTCTCCAACCAGTTGGGCTGCTGTTATCGGTCCGTAATTTCTGCTGTCATAGCTGTTAAGATAATTATCACCAATCACAAAATATTCGTTGCCATCTAACGTGTATGTATGCGGAGAGCCTTCATAATTATACGGCTGAACGACTATGTCATTTACGTAAACTTGTCCGTCCGATAAATCAACTGTATCACCCGGTGAAGCAACAATTCGCTTTATCGTTCGTTTTTTATCCTGATCAAAAACGATTATATCTCCATTTTTAAGACTGCTTATATCCCTGATAACAAACGCAATTTGCCCATCATTCACGGTTGCTGCCATCGATTCTCCATCGACAATTACAATTCCAAAACGCATTCTTACAATAAGCAGTACGAGTATGAAAACACCTGCTCCGGCAATACTTACAACTTTACGATTCTTGATGCGCATGCCTCAACACACGGGTCATGGGTAACCACAACTACCGTTTTTCCCTTCTTATTAAAATCCTGAAGCATCGATAGAACTTGATCTCTATTTTTCGCATCCAGACTTCCCGTTGGCTCATCAGCCAGTATGATGGAGGAAGGCTTGACGAGTATTTTCGCAAGCGCAACACGTTGCTGTTCGCCGCCGGACAGCTGGTATACTTTTTTCTTTTCGAAACCGGCAATACCAACCTGCTCCAGCGCTTCCGCTATCTTTTTTCTCTCCTGTCCAGATCCAAGTCCGGAAAATCTAGACGCAATAGCCATGTTGTAATATACGGTCTTATTCTCAATGAGCCCGAAATTTTGAAAAATATATGATATTTCATTTCGTAAAAGGAGAATTCCTTCCCGGCTCCCAAATTTCGGATTATTGTGTCCGTTCACCGTAATACAGCCGGAATCGTGCTTTTCCAAAAGTCCGATCATGTTCAGTAGGGTTGTCTTTCCCTTTCCGCTTGGACCGGTAATCGCAACAAAGTCGCCCTTGGAAATTTCCAGACAATAGTTGTCAAAAATTACATGATCTCCGAATTTTTTTGAAACATTATTGAGCTTAATCACTTGGCATCTCCTTTGATTATCGATCCGATGTTCTTTCTCTCAAACCGCTTGGCATAAAAATAAAACGCAGCAAAATCAAGAAGTGAAAAGGCAATTGACGGAGCTGCATTTTTAAACATGACCCATGAAACCGGAACTATGAGGCACAGACTCAAACAGCGAACAATCAACGGGAACTTGTATATCTGCCAGAAATGGTACCCGTGAAGTCTTTTTACTGCGATTTTTTTACTTTGGCTTGCAAAATACACACTACTTTCATAAACGATTAATACAAACAAAATCATCATAGCGATTGAGGCACCCATAATAAATATGGTTAACCTTGTTTGAGAACGTTCTATATCATCTGCATAATTATCCTTCACAGATTTGCATGAGATAATGGTATTCTCCAATTTGGCTTCCTTCAAGTATGGAAGAATCTCCGCATATGGATTGTTTGTTTTTGTCTTAAGCAAATATGATTGACCAGTAATGTAGTTAGTCGCATAAAATGTGGGATATGTATCATTATAAACACGAATAACTGGATCAATGATCGTTCCATAATTATATTGAAATGTTCCTGAATCATAGCTAGAGATATGAGTATTACTTGCATAATATACAATATAAAAATTTGTATTTTTATCAACTATACAATATTTGAATTTACTGCGAATGATTTCTTCATCCATCGACCGACTTTCTGGGATCAAAACGACAAATTCATTATTCGGAAGATCCTCTCCAGTGATACGGTTCCCATGTAAATCCATTATTGGTGTGGTGTTCAGATAATTCTCATTTACCTCAATGAATTGATCTCCAAGGCTCGGTGCAGCTCCACCAAGGTATTGGTATTGATCTGTAGAAATAACAATTCCGTCAAATGGTTCAACTGTAATTTTATATAGTTTATCAAATCGGGCACTATAATCCTCCTCATACAAACCGGCTAGTCCTGCTTTGTCGTAGCAGGGCAGGGTCACATAACCTTCGGTTTTTTGCGCTATCTCGTTATATGATTTTTGAACTGCGTATATTTTTGAGAAACCGGAAACAGCATATGTCAGGCATATAATACCAATGGCAAAAACGATAAATTTTGCGATAATTGTTATTGCGTAGAGTTCCGGCAAATTGCTTTTTCCCTTTAGTGTCTCATTCCCTTCCCTTGTCACCAGATACACCGTTGAAATAGAAAGCATAAAAAATACTGCAAAAAACAGGTAAAAATACCACTTATACGAGAAAAGGAAAAATGTGAAAAGTGAGCCTATGGCCATTATTTCGCAAGCAATTGAAAACACAAAAAGCGTCAACAGGCAGATACCTGTAAAGGGAAGAAGATTAGAAATGAGTACATCTTTAAGCAATTGCTTTTTGGTATATCCTGATAGCCTCTTTATTACAATCTCTTTCCCAAGAGAAAAGGTGTAAAAAAGTGAAGACAACAGCAAAAATGCCATCAAGACACCCTGCCCAAGATATAGAATGTATGTTTGTGACATGAAGACCATTCCATATTCAATCTTTTCAACCGAATATCCTTCTGACTTGATCGAAGAAAGAAGTGCATCTGATTTGGCCGGATCAATATAAAATGCCGCCTTATCAAATGTTAGAGACGCGATTTCCTCCATACCCCGGATTGTAAGGTCAGCGTCGAGAGAGAGAAGAAGTATTCTTCGCTCTCCTTTGCCCCCAGTAACCTTCGTGGTAAAGTACTCGCCTTCAGCAAGAAGTGTAGAGTCACCATCTACTGGAAGTGATAAGAAATCAGGATCATTGTTAGTTTTATAGAAAATATACTCTGCTTTTGATCCGATTACCCGCGTATCTCTATATAACAAGTCTGTTGAAAGATTCCGCGAAATCTCATCTAGATGACCCGCAAATTCCGCCATTGTTTCCTCTACCGGCTTTTGAATGATTATCGCTGCTTTGTTTGTTTCCATACTTTCAGGTAATATCAAGGAGAAATTAAAAAGCGAAATTACTCCTAAAAAAAGTGTATTCAGTATTAATAGTGCAAATAACAGCTTTCTCAATTATTTTTTCTCCTCAATATTGTATGGCATTGAAAAGAATAGGCAAGCATTTTAACTTGCCTATTCTTTTAGAAAAATTACGTAATTAGCCAATGTGGTAATAAGCTCTATTGCCACTGATTGTACTCCAAATAGTTGCTTTACTTGTCAATCCTGCATCAGCATGTTTAGTTTGATATATTCCTAATCCATTCTTTGCTGTTGATCCATGATACTGCTAGTCTTGATAATAATTGGAATAGCATGGATCGCCAGCGCTGTAAGTCCAGGTACCGCCCTCAGGAGGCGTAACAGTCGTAGCTGCTGCAATACTTACACCACTAGCGATGATAATTGTTGCAACAACAGTCAGAAATAAACCTTTTCTCATAATTCTCTCCTTTCAAATGCCTGAAAAAAATAAGACTCACTCATACAATTCTCGTACGCCGAATTATATTAGTTTGTAATTATTTACTTTAACAAATTATTATCATATATTCAATATATTTTAATATATTTTATAATATGTTTTAAAGAACACCGACTCTTGTCCGTACAATATATAAACGTTTTTGAACAAGGTTTTGTTACAGCTTAATTTGAAATAATGCATTTTTAAGATATATCAAATTAGAAACAGGCAATTAAAATCAAAATTAACAATATTTCTTCTTGCAAATAAAATTATCGACGCTTAGAGCCACAACCAGACGTTTAAATCTTGCGTTCTCTTCCAGCTCCTTGAGGCGACGGGCTTCTGATGTTCATACCGCCTAAATGCTTATGCAATCGATCATATGTCTGCTCCGTAGCCACAATTTTCAAGCTAGTTTACTACTTCCTATTCTAACTTAAGATCCTTACCGGATATGTGAGATCACATCGTTAAAATATTCAGTGCATTTACCTTCTACCTATAATGCCAGTCATCATCTTTACATTTTAGAGAATCTTGAAATCAAGATAAGTATCCCTATTGTCATAATGACATTACCGATACGCAAACAGTACATGTGAACATAATTTGAACATATTTATATTCAAACCAACAAATAACCACCAAAAGATAGGACGTCAAAAACCCCGCAAAAGCCCTATTTGCAGCCCTTTACAGCAAACCACCAAACACCCCGAACAGCCATTCTAAAATGTACCCTATAGAATAGACAGCAGGAGTTCCTATTTTTTGTAATCAGCAGGTCAACAGTTCGAGTCCGTTAATCGGCTCCAAACGATAAGCCTACAGCCTCTAGGGGATGCAGGCTTTTTGTTTGTCATTAACTCTCAAGGATTTTTTGAAAATAAGCATGTGCACGTTCATTCAGCTCAGCGATGCGGACTTTTCCGGATATGTTGGCTGCGGGATACATAGGGGTTCCGATATGAAGATGATAAAAAGGCTCTCGACTCCACAGCCGGCGAATTCCTTTTGCCGGCCTTTGCGTAATAACCAGTGGGACAATTGGTCGATCCGTCTTTACGGCAAGAAGGAACGCGCCCGGTAAAAATTCCTCAAGAGACTGAGGCGATTGTTCCAGATCACCCTCAGGATATATGAGAAGGCTGTGACCCTGCTCCAATTTGGCAACACTTTGCAGTATAAAGGCTTTGCGCTGACTATAGTTCTCCCCTATCGGAATGCATCCAAGCCGGCGGACAAACCATCCGGCAACCGGGATCCTGAAATTGCCTGTATGGCTTACTGGAATTATGCTTCGCGGGAAAACAGCAGATGCAATCATCCCGGAATCAAGGAAATGAACATGATTACTGATGAAGATTGTGCCGCGCAAGCCCCTGAGATTTGCTCTTCCTTCAACTTTCAGGTTAAAAATCAGAAAATTCATTATGTTTAAAATGGGAAAGGCAACCATATAATATAGAATCCATCGCAAAAAACGCCCACCGATGGACGGCACCTTTACGATTGACGGGCGCTCTGAAAAAACATATGCTTCAGTAAGCCAGTCCCTGACTTCAGTGTCGAGATCTGAAATTTTTTCTATTATGATGTGATGAATCCAACGATTTGGGGTTGGTTCGACTGATTCAGCTATTCGCTGGCTGGTTAGTCGATGCCCCAGTCTGATTGACAGGATGATATACACGTCCGGACGCTCTTTACTTTTACGAATCGGAAGCCAGACCCATGCAAACTTTCTTTTGCTGCCAAAAGAAACCTGCGTTTTCTTTACTTCATATTCAACGGAGCCTATCTCCAGGATCATTTTTTCTGTCGCTTCATAGAGAGGAAGCGCTTCCGGAGCTTTGGCAAAAAAAACTCGAGCGGATGTATGATCCATTTTACTTACCTTGGGAACTGCATTTTTGCGAGTGATGGATTTTTGCCGGATCTAAAATATTGCAACAGCATTTACTTCATATATCTTTTCAGTTCAT
>DIEQ01000034.1 GCA_002418705.1 Mageeibacillus sp. UBA5770
GTCGAGGGCTGTGAATGCTTCAGCAGACGAAGCGAAGTTATCGCTTTGGATGGCCTGCGCGGTCAAGACTACGGAATAGGATCCCAGAAGTGAGATTTCCGTCTTTGTGAAGTCGGAAGGAATGACAATGTTGGTAAAAAGTGCCGTCTTCGGACTTGTTCCTGTTGTGAAAATGCCGCCGTAATTGTAGTAGCGTACGGCAGGATCAGCTGTTCTTGTCACATCAAAAGCAAAATCTGCTGTGTTCACGCCGGCAAAGGCAGCAACATCGGCAGCTGCGTACTTTGTTCCTGCAACGATGTTCGTTCCGGGTGCTGCTGTTGCGGCATCATATGTCGTGTCCGTATAAATCGTGCTGAGAATCAGGCTGATGCGATCTGTATCGGCAATCGCAAGGCCGGTTGCCGTGTCAATGATTTCCATCTTTACGCGCATATAGCTGTTGCCTTCAACGGCTGCAACGATCGGGTCTTTGACAAGTGTGTCGCCGGGAACAAGTTCTTTTCCGGACGTTTCGTCCTCCCAGTTAGGCTCGGCAAGGTCAATGTCAACATTACCCATCGTGAATGTGTTTGTAACAGCTCCGGTGTCGGTAAGGTATGCAAGGGTTCCTCCAATAACAAGGGATGCAATCAGGACAGTGGAAGCCAGAACTACTGCTGCTTTTTTCTTTGACATACTTTTTCTCCTTCATATTTTTACTTGTCGGAATGAATGGCAAGATGTTTCTAGTAAGGTTCGGGTCTATATTTAAAAAGCCCGCGAAGGGAGCTTCAAAAACCATATTTATCATGTCGGTGTATCGGAGAAGACGAAACTGTCCCGGGCAGCAGCCGCCGTCATGGAATCTGTCACTTCTGACTGAACCGCACAGCCTTCAATGAAAAGCTGAAATCCGCCCATAGCCTTAAGTTCACTCATTTGAGCTTGTGTGTTTGTCACGTTGATGCTGACCTTGGTAAATAACGGTATTGTCGATCCGGCGGACACAGGCGGGACGGCGGCCGCATCTGCGGCGAGGATGATTGAATTGTATGAAAAGGCCTGTGAAACTGCGGCAGCTGAGCTTGTATCAAGTGATGTTGAATCATCGAACCGTGTCCATTGTGCAGTATTCCAGTTAATCGTAACAGCGGCCAGCACCTTAGCTAAATCAGCCGGACTCAGAGGCTTTCCGGTGTTTGCTCCCGCATCCGGACCGTAACAGAAAGTAACTTTAATAGCTGCCCACTCATCCACGCGCCCTGTGTTGTAAATCTGCGGATCTTTGGGAATATCCGTTCCGGGAACCAGGTTAACAGCATTGTCTTCATCCCAGGAGGGTTCTGCAAGAGATGCAAGGACCCCCTCGCCGATAAAGGCAAAATGATTTTCCTGCTTCGGTGTCTCGTCAACACGGTATGCAATAGTACCCTCCACGGCAAGAAAGCCAATGATACATATTGCAAAAATCCCGATAACGCTGATATTGCTTCTTTTCATCGATTCCTCCCCATGCTTCATCCGGTATTATGCTACATTCCCACTGACATCAACGGTGATGCCCCAGAGTACAAGGGCTGTCGGGTCTGCCTGGAGAATATCCGCCATTACTTCGATCTTCACATCGATATCCTGGTACTTTGCAGTCATTTCCGGTGTATTTTCGGTAAGAGAGACACCAGTAAGAAGCAAAGATGTGGTTTGCCCTGTTTCGAGAACTTTTTTATAATAGAAAATCCCGTCTTTAAAGAACCAGTCAGTTTCCCATCCGCTTTTGAAGTGAAGGGTTATATCACCCGTCACAACTTTATTGTCCACTGGCGCAGTAAGAGTTCCGGTCGGAACTCCGGTCATATTACCGTCTGCATCCAGCAACATGGGAATAATTGCTGCCCGCACCACTCCGCCGACTGCATCAGCCGGTACCGACAAGGTTACTGGCTTCGTATCGGCACCCCATGCGACATTGTCAGGGTCGACACTGGGCTCATTGATGATGACTTGAGGGATCCCGAAGGTAAAATTATTCACGGCAGGCGTAGTGTTGATCGTAAGATAGGCATATGTTCCACCCACGGCAGCGGAGAGAATTACCACAGTCAGAAGGATAAGCTGTACAGTAAACAGCGAAACTCTTCCGCTGAAAAAGCCGGAGCGTAAGGGTTTATCGTCTTTTTGAATTTTTTTGTACATAGCCGCCTCCTTTTCCTTCGAATCGTTATAAAGTATCCGTTTCCTCATCCGCGGGTTTCTTTTTACTGTCGCTCAGGACAAAAGAAATAACGGCGAGAAGGATGATGATGGTTACTGCAATGATCTGTCCGGCTGTCGTAGAAATGAAGCTAAACAAATAGCCTACTTGCGGTATCGCAAATTTTTCCACGCCGATGACATTCCCGTATATCACACCGGCCGCATCCTGCGTATCGTTTGCATCGCCTTTCGTCGTGAATCGCTGATTTGCTCTGTCAATACCTACAACCCGGTGTGTTGCGACGAGAAGATCCTTATTAAGCACGAAAGAAATGATATCGCCCTCCCCGATCTTATCGGGATCCGTGGGGACAACATAGATCAAATCACCTACGGAAAGCACATTTTCCATACTTCCGCTCAATACAGCATACATTTTAATTCCAAAAAGCTTCGGCACGGCAACGAACAGCGCAGCAGCAATCAGGACGGCCAGTATTGTTGTTGAGAGGATAGATGCTGCCTTTTTCATTGAAATACTCCTGTCTTTCAAATTATTGCCGGGACCGGTTAATGCATTGAGTTGGTAACACTTGAATGACCGCTGACCCATGTATTTATGGTTTTGCTGTTTACAAAGCTAAACCGGTAATTACTGTTAAGGCCATTGTCGATCATCATCGAAAGCATTCCTCCTGAAAGCGGGAATGCGTTAGTTCCGTCGTCTGCCTGCGTCAGGGAAGTATCAAGAGAATACCGCCAGTTATAAGGTTTTTCTGTAACGGTGTACGTCCCGACGGGCATCCCTGCAAAATTCTGAGTTGCAGTAGTCTGTCCTTCCGGAACAGTCAGAACCGCATAGCAGGTACCATCAGGCCCGGTGATCTCAAAAAGAAACTGCTCAGTGATATCAGATACCTGTGTAATTGTTTTAATCAGGCTGAAACTGCATACCTCGGTGTTCTCAACGGTAACGGTTTTTTTAAAGCCGTCTGCGGAATAGGATACGGCTATGTCCGATGTCACTGCTGTCAGAGGATCGAGAATGTAACCGGGCGGAGCCTTTATTTCTTTGAAATAGTAGGTTCCTTCCTCAAGGTCCGAAACATATATGACACCTGAGGTATTGGTTGTTTCTGTAGTAATAAGCAGGTCAGGTCCGCCGCCGGCGTCTTTTTTCCAAAGTTCAAACTCAGCGTCCGACAATTTTAAGTCCGCATCGGCTGTATCGACTTTAGTCAGTGTTATCTGGCACTTTGGAGCATTACTGATTGTGTAAATCGTTTGAGTCGTTGTACTTGACGTCGCAATTCCCGTCTGGACGTAACCGTCTATCGGATCTTCGGATACCGAATAGGTCAGCTGGGTAACTCCGTCTGCGGCATAGAGCGGGAGATCAAAAAACGTGTGATTCCAGGAATTATAGCTTGAAAGAGAAATACTCTCTGTAAATTCAACTGCTGTGCCTTTTTGGGCTGTGAGATGAATCGTTACATTATCCGGCTGTGACGGGTCCTGTGCCTTACTTACCGTCCATGATTTATTGACAGTGATAGCCTTGGCCTTTGCATATACAATACCGACATCTGCAGCTTCAGCCCATCCGGACGGAGCCGTGACAGCACCGAGTGTCAATGCCTGCGAAAGATTCGCCGTTGTACACACGGCATGGGCATAGGGCTTTATAACCCGTATCTCATAATTACCGTAGTCTATATTGCTGAAGGAATATGTACCCAAAGCATCTGTCTCCGTGGATGAAACAAGAACGCCGGCCTGATATAGCTCGACTGTGATATCCTGCAGTGAATATTCTCCTGCAATCATACTGAACAATTTGTTGCTGTCTTTGTCGAAGAACACAAATCCTTTGATGTTGCCCTTGTTTACAGAAGCCGGTTCAAGTACAAACGAATTCGGGTTGATAGGTACCTCAGAGGAACCGCCTTTATAATAGGACCATATATCAATAGCCGCAAAGTCTCCGGCTGAAGCTGCTGTTTTTCCAAAAATGCTCGCA
>DIEQ01000042.1 GCA_002418705.1 Mageeibacillus sp. UBA5770
GGAGGCGGTGATGCCCCTGGCGCGGGGGCCGGACGGCAAACTCGGCGTAAAGGCAGCCGCGACCGCAGGAGGGATTTCCGTACCTTTGAGCATATCGTTCTCCCTCCCCTTCAATGATAAAAAACTGGTCTCCGCCCTGCGGTCCGAAATAGAAGGCAAACTGCCCGGAATGGTCGAAGGCGTAATCAAGAGGCATATGTAATGTCCACTATAATAATCGGAGGCATTACCCTCGCACAGAACCCGACAGAAATGACGGTGATCAGGCCGCAGAAATCCTGCGCCGTCGTACAGACCTATGAATCCGCAGCATACTTTTCCTGGGGAGCCAGCATTGTCGGGCTGGAGCTCGAATTGTCTTTCGCCTATATGGATGCAGCCGAATTTGAAAGCCTCGATGCCCTCTACCGGGCCGATGCGGCGATCGTGTTCGACCCCCAGGACGGATCATCCCCTCCCGTGACGTACAATGTAGAGATGACAAAGCTGGACTGCAAGTATTACCTGGCCCTGGACAAAACCGCGGGAAATTGCCGGAAGAATGTCACGGTTACCTTACTTGTACTCAGTGAGGCGTAAGTATGGCGCTCACTCTTGATGCGGCATTAGCCGCAGCACAGGACTCACAAAGCCGGAAGCCTTTAGTCGAAATCATGTCCTCTCAGAGCGTTGCCGATATTCCGTTTGACGGCACAACGCTGAACGCCGGTACATTCAATCAATATGGCGCCAATATCATAACGCATTCATCAGGCCGGTTGTGCCTGGCATATTGCTACGGTCCCGATGCCGACGGTGATTGCGGCATCAAATACGTCTATACCAATGTCGAGCGCACTGAGTTCTTCACGGTCACGATAGAGCTGTTTACGGATCCTCAACATATAATGGACAGCGTTTCGCTTTGCGAGATGACAGATGGTACTATCGGTATGATCTATACCTACCATGTTACCAGTACCGGCAAGACCCATGTATGGCGAAAAGTGATTGACGAGTTCGGCGCCGCCGTAAGCGGAGGGGAGATATGGAATCAGAATACTTCAGTATTCCTGTCCGATCCCTG
The DNA here is from genome assembly GCA_002418705.1 of Mageeibacillus sp. UBA5770. The sequence continues at coordinate 1,067 of DIEQ01000042.1, forward strand.
GGTAAGCGCCATGGGCGCGGATTCATACATGATGATCTTTGGACTCCCGAGCGGTTCCGACTTCTACCTTTACACGCGCACATCAACAGACTTCGTTACATGGTCAGCGGCTTCCGCGCTTTCGATAGGCGGCCTGACATCAACATTCAGGCTGTCCAACCCTTCCATGCTTAAGATCAGCAACGGCGATTGGTGGCTATGGTTCGATGTGCTTGAGGACACAAGCGCAACCGGCTATGAGCTGACCAATATCTATTATTCGGTTTCATCGGATAACGGCGCCACATGGAGCAATGCCGCAAAGATCACACATTACAGCCTGTTCAGCAGGAGGGGATTACATCCCGTGGCCGCGCAAAAGGCCGCCAACCAGATGCACGTATTATTTACCGAATTCTGCGGCGCCATGCACATGGAGCATCATGATGCAGGATGGCCTGCCGGAGGGCAGGATGAGGTCAGGGAGTTATCGTGGGATTCCGTGAACAGGAAATTATACTGCCTAAGTACAAATTCGGGAGGGGTCTTATATAATATCGTCCGGATTGACGTAGACACATGGCTCATTGATAAGTATTGGGACACCACAACGACTCCGGCGATACCGGCCGGATTCACCATACGGCAGGTAGGAGCCAACCGTCATGACGACAATCATATCGCGGTATGCTCCCTTACAAGCGTACTGTATTTTGACGGTGAGGCAGAAACCGTATTCGTCTATAACTTTGCCGCTGGCGGCAACATTACCGGCAAGCCTGTATGGATGGGATGGGATACCCACATGGAACAATGCCAGGTGGATATATCAACCAATAAGATATGGTTATTGTGGGATTCATGGTCGGGCGGCGAAGGCGCACGGTGGCATGGCATCGGATGGATTGATGTAACGGAGACTACCGGTTACGCATATCATCCCTTGATTTCAAATGACGATGATGAGCCTGGCGGAGGGGTGCCGAATCGTTCTGCCATGTATGTGGATAATGCATCAGGGGTTATTGCGTTTGCAACGTCCTTTTACGGTGCGTGTATTTTGGCGTATGACATTGCGACGGGAGCATTGATAAAGCGATGGTCGACGTTNNGATGAACGGATATGGCGCCATGGCTCCGGTTATATATGACGGCCGTATTTATTGCGGAACCTGTGATTCAAATAATTATCAGGGGCAATATATCGTAGAATGCGATCCAAGCAATGGATCAATAAATTGGTGGCAACCGGATTACGTCGTTCCTGGTACGAATACAAACATGAGAGGGCTGTATCACATGAAGGACGGCATTCTTGCCTTCATGCATTACCCTTACGATGTCGTTCTTTTCGATACGGTGAATCATACATGGACGGTATATAATGATGACAATGTGCCTGGCTTAACCGAGAATTATCACATTTTACAGTACATCACCCAATTCGCCTTCGATGCCGCCAATGAAATGATAATGTTCGGTGATACGGTAAATTATTCAGGCCGTTACGGCGGCGCCGTAATGTTCAGCATCAACGGGTATATCAACAGGACGTATTATTCGGTCGGCACGTTCAGCGGAGGCGCATGGTCATGGTCAACCCCGGCCAACATGGTTCAGGGATACATGGATTATGAGGGAGTGCCTGCGCTCGATCCGGCTGCCGAATCGGCCTTATTCATCTTTTGGACCCATAGGGCTGTTGATGGATTATTATCAATCCAATGGGATAAGGACGGTTCAGCAGTGAATATATCGAAGTACCTCATAGGGGAAATAGCGACGGAGCAGAGTATAGGCGGCGCATTTGCAACCTTATCCCTGACCGTATCTCATGGCCATTTGTTCGATCCTTATAATCATTCGAGTGCATTGAGTCCTGTTCTTAAGAAAGGCCGCACCCTGACATTGAGATGGGGTGAAGATATAGGCGGTACCGAGTATTGGCAGAATTGCGGAACATTCTACATTACGGCGGCATCCATGAGCTTCAAGCGCGGCGAGTATCNNACGGCAGAAGACCGCAGATGTGAATGGACGCATAGCCATGTGTATGTCACGGAGATCTACAATAACCTGCCTGATTATATCATAAAGGACATCCTGACCGCCAATGCGGGGCTTACAGCCGGTGAAATAAACATCTCGGCCTTTGTGGGCGGCATAGCGATCCAAATGCAATGGATTGAAACGACCATAGATGAGATCATAAATCAGGTATGCGAAAGGTTTGGGTATTATTTCAGGTTTGACGCGGACGGCAAGGCAAACTGCAGGCAGATAAGGAACACCGCCGCCCCGGATCATACCTATGCCGACAGCACCAAAATTATACACTACACGCCTGATGACAAGTATTCGGATTTCACCAACAGGATTACGGTAAGGGGGCAGTCCTTATTATTCACCACCGTTACATATCCCGAAGAACGCATAACCTCAATATCCGGCACCCTGGGATGGTGGGGTTGCAAGGGTACGCATCAGATATGGTTTTCAGACGACAAGAGCCGCCGGTGCATCAATCCAAGGATGGAGATTATTGAGAGTTCATGCAGTATGGCCATGTCATTGGCCGGTTCGATAGAGGAATACCTGGAGGAATGTCCTGAAGCGGGGGATGACAAATACTGCACCATTCATGCGGAGGCTCCCAACCTTGTGGCGCAGTTGATATCCTGTGCCGCAGGATATATGGCGGCCTGTGCCATACCTGATGGCGTTACCGTCTTGGGGTTTATCGCGAGCGGGGGTTTCACCATTTCAATAGGCCGGTTGCTGGAAGGCGTATCAATGTTCTGTATTGTCAACATCCTTGGGGCAGTGGCCAATTATCAGTATGAGGTATGGGCTCAACCCCTTGGGGAGATCAGACAGAGCGTTCAGGGGCAATGGAATGACGAGGATCACCAGGTTGAGATCAATGCGGTAGTCGAACAGGTGCTTGACGATCCTCTGTGTTACACCATAAACGATTGTCAGACCGTGGCTAACTTCGAAGGCATGGTGGTTCAAATGCAACGCCGGAGAATTTCGATTGAAAAGATCGCGCACCTTCAGGATGAGGACGGCGACACCATCAGGTTTGTCCATCCTTACAGCGTTCAGGCCATGGATTTATTTGTGGCCACGCTGCGGCGTAAATTCAAGAAGTCTGAGCCTGACAGTAATGACGGATACTTCCTTGATGAAATAGAGGGCTGGGTTTTAGCATGAGATTATACGGCGGCAGAGTAATCCGAAAGAGCATGAAACGGCAGTTAAGGGATGCCCAGGAGCTTCGTGATGCCATCGTCATAGATGTGAATTCCGCGAGTAAATATTGCCGCGTGAAGATACAGGGCTCCACTAAATTGGTGAAGGCGTGGTATCCTGAAAATTGGGAGTCTGCGCCCCAGTATCTAAAGCCGGGGAATGCCGTGAGGATAAATCTTCCCGGGGGAAACAAGTCAAGGATAGAAGTCGCGGGCCATGGGATGCTCTTGCCTACGACCCCCACCGGCGGTACCATAACCGTCACCCCGGGCGCCCCTGCCGATACCGTAATAACCGGCGCCAACATCGTAGCATCCAATCCGGCTTCCATGAGCCTGGTCATCCTGAACGGAACGTACCGCATTGACGGAATAACATATGCCCTGTCAGGCATGATGATGGATGATTCCTCTATTGCCATGGATCGCTTTGACCTGATGATTGATAACGTAGGCGGCTCTGTGACATTGGCGGCAGCGAGCGCATACTCGTATAGATATGATTCCATAGTGGCCGGCGTGGATGGGATTGCCCATGTTGTGAAGGGTGCTGATTTTACCTCTACCGCATCGCCAATTCCCGATCCGCCTGCTGCACCGGCAGACCATGTTGTTTTAGGATTCGTATTGGTCCCGCCAAATGCGACTAAGATTACTCAGGGATATGTCGGGAGATATTATACCGCGCCAATGGGAACCATGCTGTCAGCCGTACCTGCCGATCCTGTATTATCATGGGGTGAAATGAGCACCGCCATAACGATAGGGTTGTCCGATCAGTACGGAAACTGGATAGCGAACCCTTCAGGCGGGGGATGGAAATTTACTATTGCATGGAAAAAAGGGGATGACGGATCCATCAGCTATGGAAGTGATGTGGCAAATTGTCCGGCCTCACTCGCAGTTGTATCAACAGCCAATACGGTTACGATAACGTACACCAAAACCGGCGGCGCAATGGGGGAATCACCGTTGTTCCAGGTAACGGAAGCCAATATGCTGTATGGCGTTGCCGTATGCTACATACAATGCCTGGATATAGCCGGTAATGCAATACCATGAGAGGGATACTATGTCAGACAGAATCGCAGAAGCGTTGGAGAGGATCGCCGCTACATTGGAAGCAATGAGGGCAGATCAAAACAGGATAATCAGCGAGCAGAAACAGGAGGCCCCAAAGAAGGTGGCTGAGATGATGGAACTGGCCAGGCAATTCATGGGGGAAAAGAAAGATGGGAACTAATTACCATACCGCATACAGCAATACCGCGCCGAAAACGACGTTTACCGTTGCGTCCCTGGGCTCACCGTTAAGCGACCTTGATAGGGCCATTACCTATAACAGGCCGGTGATCATCGGTTCTGACGGCGCCATAAGCTGGTCAGCCGGAACGCTTACGTGGAGCGGGACGCTTCATTTCTACTTCGTGAGCGCCGCCGGATTGGCCATTCACAATTCAGTTGCCGCAGGGTCAAGGGCCTTATCGGATGGGCAGTTCGCATACGTCACATTATCGGAAACCAATAATGCGGTCCTGACGGTGGGTTCCGCCACGATCTCAACTGGAGCGGCCTCTAACTATAAAGCGTATAACCTTCTTGTGTTGGGTTTCAGGAATATAGCAGATGACAATTTCTATCCTGTTGGCCTTGCTGGATGCTTTAAGCATGCAATCGTATCCGGTGATCTGGCCGCCGCCCTTGCCTCTCCACCCGCCATAGGGGAAACAACTCCGAATACAGTTAGAAGCCTGATGAAAGAGGTCATCAAAACTGCTACGGGCAGCCTGTCTGCGCTGGACGTATCGGGAACGATTATCAATAATTACGGACAGGCTGATGATGTTACCCTTACTCTGCCGACGGCGGCAGCCGGCCTATCCTTTACCGTCATCCTTGGAACGTCAGTAGGCAAATATTTCAGAATAGATCCTCAGGCCGCGGATAAGATTTACCTGGACGGCACAGGTGGAGACGATGGGGAATATGTCGGAATCGCAAACGCGGTTGCAGGGTCGGCGATTTCCTTTGCGGCATTTCAGACAGGCGCAGGCGCGTTTGATTGGCTCGCAACCTCAATAAGCGGACCATGGGCGGCAGAATGATACCAATATTTATGATAGGGAAGAATGGATAAAATGACCCGGCAGGAAAGGCTTTTGCCTGTCATCTGGGGATATCTACATATTCCTTACAATTCGGGCAATATAAACGGTTTGAGGCATCTATATACGTCCCGGATTTTTGGCACTTTGCGCATAATGAAGGATCTTCAATTACCGGCAGATCAGACCCGCAGAATCGGCACTTTATGGCGTCATGTTTGACCATCTCGGCGCAAAAGGGACATTTTTTTGATTCTCTGTTTTGTCTGAGATCTTCCTGCTGCTTTTTCAAATCCGGCAGGAGGGCGACGGCGAAAGCGAAGGGCCCGATAATAAGACCGAGAAGTAACCATCCAGCAGCACTTCTCCCCTTATTGGATGCAATCACCGCGCTGACGATGGCACAGAATATCCAGAGAATAACCCATGTCATTTTTATACTCCATGTGAGAATTCACCTGATTTAAGAAGGGATTGCGACTCATCCCTGCTTCATTGCCAACCTTTTGAGCAGTCATGGCCTTTTCCCCTTTTCTCTATAGTATTGTGATAATCGGTCAGTGTGCTAAAAATCTTGAATAGGCTTTTGATTTTCCGGTCAATTATACAATAACACTAGTAAAAAATATTTTGTCGAGTTTTTTATGACAAGGTCGCAAAAAACCGGAAATGGCTCCCTCTTTTGCACAGCGATACATGCACCCAACATTTGACATTCCTTGCAGTAAAGTGTAGATTCCAAATCGTATCCAGCAAAAAAAGATAATGGGCTGAATTGATACTGACAAATTAACTGGTATGGTGGCTCCAGATTTTAGTTCACAGATTTCAGTGAGAAATCGTCAACTGATGCATGCTTGCAATATAGAAACATAGATCAAAAAATGCCAAAGAAAAAAAGTGTCAAAGAAACAGTATGCGAGGATCCAGCATTCTACAGCACCCATGATCATTCATTAGCGGCATTGAATAAGCTGCGCTTTGTGGATCTGTTTTGTGGGATTGGTGGGTTCCGTATTGCTTTTGAACGGGCCGGATGTAATTGCGTATTCTCGTGCGACTGGGACAAGTTCTCCCAAAACACCTACGAGGCCAACTTTGGTGAGCGCCCGCACGGTGATATCCACAGTGTAGCAGTTGCTGATATCCCCGAATTCGACATTCTTTGTGCCGGATTTCCCTGCCAGCCTTTCAGCATTGCGGGTGTCTCAAAGAAACTCAGCCTTGGACGCAAGCACGGCTTTCAGGACGAGAAGCAGGGAAACTTATTCTTCTCCATTGCCGACATTCTCGACTACCATCAGCCAGAGGCCTTCGTGCTGGAAAACGTGAAGCACCTCCGCCGACATGACAGAGGCCGTACCTTCCAGATCATCTACGATACCCTCACAAATGCGTTGGGTTACCAGGTCTATTATATGATTATTGACGCCCAAAGTGTCGTACCACAGCATCGTGAACGCATCTTCATCGTCGGCTTCAAACCGGGGCGCTGGTTTGAATTCCCAATCTTCCCGGTTGGAGGGCCCAGGCTCGAAAGCATCCTCGACGCTGATGTGCCTGACAAATACACACTGTCCGACCACCTATGGCAATACCTGCAGGATTACGCGAAGAAGCACAGGGCGGCAGGAAATGGCTTTGGCTTCGGGCTGTTCACAGGCAGGGATGTGGCAAGAACTCTGAGTGCCCGCTATTACAAAGATGGTTCTGAAATTCTCATCTCGCAGGGACCGGGGAAGAATCCACGACGGCTGACTCCGCGCGAATGTGCTCGACTCATGGGTTACCAGGAAGACTTCAAGATTCCGGTTTCTGATACACAGGCCTACAGACAGTTCGGGAACTCGATCGTTGTTCCGGTGGTTGAGAAAGTTGCTGCCAGGGTGGTGGAAGTACTGAGGAGGCCCTCGGATTACAGGGAAGAATTTACGTTGCAACCGCAGTATGATTCAACCGGGTGAGTTGAATATCCATCAACGTATCTGTTCATTGTAATATCCGGAGGAAGTACCTATGGGCATAAAAGAGTTTCTGGCAAACCCGGATTGGGATGCGCCGTTTTTCAAACGTCTTGCTCACAACGACACCGGCAGCGCGGCCGGACATCAGGCCGGGATGGTTTTGCCAAAAGATCTACGCCACTTCCTTCCAAGTTTGGACGAAGCTGCAACGTCATATGTCGCACCTACTATCGACCGCTATCTGCGAGCAGAGATGTTTGTTGGCACATTACATCTTGCAGATGGTACGGTTCGTTATCAGTTCCAAACATGGGGAGGAACCCGTTCCGCCGAAAGTCGTATTACCGACGGTCTTCGACCACTGCGCGACCATGCCCGTGAAGGTGACCTGATGTTATTTCAGCGTCGTTCAGATGCACTGGACAGATTTCGTCTGATTCTTGTGAATCAAGGTACGCCCGAATACAACGAAATCAGGAGATTGATAAACGGACGACGCTGGGGGCCGCTATTCAGTGAGGTGGTTCCGGTAACGCAATCGCAGCTCACGCTGGCGGAAGCGGAAATATCAAGTCTCGTTCAGCAACCATTCCAGGCGTTGAAGGCAAAAGTTCAAAGAGTGGAAACAAGACAAAGCCGGATCGCCCGAAGCTCGGTGTTCCGCGAACGGGTGAGGCGGGAATATGAACATAAATGCGCCGTTAGTGGCATTTTCATCAAAACGCCGACCATGGTGTACGAAGTTGAATCCTCTCACGTGGTGCCGGTCAGCGAAGGTGGCTCGGACGACATACGAAACGGCTTTACACTTACTCAAACGCTTCACTGGGCATTTGATCGCGGCCTTTTCGGTGTTTCAAAGGACCGGACCATATACATACCTCAACAGGTCAAACGGATGACCGGGAATGCATTTCTGAAACAGTTTGAGAATAAGTCAATTGCCGAGGCAAAGACCGGTAGCTTGCGCGTCCACACCGATGCGTTACGCTGGCATTTGGAAACCGTCGTCAGGAAGTGGGACTGAGGAGTGACATATTCTCCGTGGTGAAGTGCTCCAGATTGATATCGTGCTTCGCTGTGTCAGTTTTTGAGAGGTGATGCAGAGTTGCATACTCAATCAAAAAGGGGGAAAAGTCAGCACGCTGGCTGAAAACGCAATGTGGGGATTTCTTTCCCGCAGTATCTCAAGCCTTAATAGAAACAAGGTCAATGGTCCGCTCGCGGAAGTGGAGTTGCGACTCTATTCGACTGCTGTCGGTTTCGGGGACCGGATTTCACCGGGTGGCAGGATTGCAAGGCAATTGTAAAAGCATAGGATTTTGATGAATGAAATAAAAGCAGATCATGAGGGAATCATTCCTGTTAGTCTGACTGATGAAGAGATCAAATGGTTAAGAAAAAATCTGATACAATGGGGACGCAAGCACAACAGAAAATTTCCATGGCGTTTACAACACTCACCTTTTCATTCATTGGTAGCAGAAATCTTATTGCAGAGAACAAAAGCAGAACAGGTGGCTCCGGTTTTTGAAGAGTTCATACGCAGATTTCCAGAGCCAAAATCTTTATCAATCGCAACTGAAAATGAAATATTAGATGTAATTAGATCATTGGGGCTGTCTTGGAGAGGCCGTTTTCTGAAGCTACTTGGTACAGAGCTCATTAATGGTATCCCGGGTAATTATAATGATCTCTTGAAACTTTCAGGTGTGGGACCGTATGCAGCTGGTGCCTATCTCAGTTTACATGCGGGAAAATGGTCGCCCCTGATAGATTCAAATGTGATAAGGTTATATGGAAGATATTTTGGGTTCAGGACGGACGGGGAAACCAGAAGAAAGAAACCTATCAAAATAATTGCAAGTATTCTGACGCCGCGAAGGGCATTCAAAACTTTCAATTATGCTCTGCTTGATTTTTCTGCCCTTATATGTGCGTACAAGCCGGCATGCGCTAAGTGTCCTCTCAGGCGGCGGTGCAGTTACTTTATCGGAGGTGAAAAATGCCATTCGAAAGTTTAAGTTACAGACACACAATTACAGTGCCACAATTCCCTCAGCGGTGGTTACCGCTAATTCATCTTTATGATCCGGATCTTCCTCTTTTCCCGATATATTATTTTCATGTACTGCCGGAAAATGTTGCTGTAGGTGACAGACCGACGGATACACAAAGGGCTTTTGGTTATGTCGAAAAAATCAATCTTGATGATCAGAATAATCTCAATGTAACCATCGTTGTGAATAAGGATCTTTCAAATACCATAAATCAGGTATATGTTGGCCCTGTCAGAAATGAAGTTTGTGAAAGACTCGGGCTTTGTAATCCTGTCAGGGTAACAGATATAACAGGTGCGTTAACCGGCCTTACATTAGCCAATCAGGTATTGATCGAAATATGGCACAGGGTTGTTGCGAATTCGTATGATAACATGTTGCCTTTCGGAAAACTCTGGGATGAGGTACTGGGGCTAACAAGATTTGTCGCAAGCTGGAATTCACCCGGAGGAAGAAAAGGAGAGCTAATCCAGACCCATTATTTTATGACAAGATTCGGGGAACAAATTCAATCATCCGGAGGAATTCCTCAGGTAGACTTCTATCTCCTGCCAACAATTCGAGAGCTTCTTGACAGGAACAATCCCCTCAACAGCTTTCCTAAATTTTCTGATCTTCTCGCAGTTTCAGATGCATTTCAAACTAATTACTGTGGCGTAAAGAATCTGGGTGGAGCTGTGATTTCACGTTTTTTAAATCCACGTGGCGGAAAATTCAATACTGAGGGCATTCTCTCCATCCTGAATGGAGTGCATATGGCGCATCAGCTGAGACCTTCAGCAATCGAATGCTTTAATACATTTGATAAAGGTCCTCAAAGAACAGTCATATATTTGATGCTTCTTTCAGATATCCGCAATGGCAGATTGAATCCGGCAGCTTTAACAGCTGCACAGATGGGTTCTATATATGATGGTCTTGCAAATACATACCAGTCTCCTAAAGCTATAGCCATATACGCACAACAGAGTTTTGGCAATCCCACTACCATGCCGGTGGATATATGGATTGATACTTTTTTGCAGTGGCCTCTGGCGATATTTCCAAAAAAAAATAGATATGAAATAGACTTATTTTCTCTATCAAATAATCTCGGAAAAGTTGAAAGATTAATCTGGGTGACAGCACAGGCAAGAAAAGTACATTCGAGAGCATGTGACGATGCTCTGTGGTGTTTAAAATACAGTTCATCACGTGAGCCCCGAGGTGCAAATCCATTTTCGTGCAATATATGTCTACCTTCAATAAGAAATGTCTGCCCTGCATATAATCTTATCAGAGATCAATATATCGTTTTTAATACAGCAAGAACAGCTCAGGATACTTTTGAGATACGCACAAGTGCAAATAACAATGCCACACCGAACCAGCGCTTCATTAGATGTTCTGGAAAGAGCATAGAAATAGATATCATCGATGATTTCTCACCTGATGATGATCCGGGTGGCTTTGCCCCGTACCCTGCACGAGGACATAACGGGCAAAGGATAACAGTACAGGATTTTGTAAGCATCTATTGAACCTGATGATGAAAGAAGACCTAATCCTGTTAAGCTATGATTGTGAATGTTTCGAATAAGCGTCAATCCAAAGTTGAAGGAACGAACACGTGAGGAAAAATCGGGGACAGCCACCAATTGCCAAACATCCTTTAATCAGTGGCTGTCCCTAATTAACTGACATACACTACCCTACCCTCTATCCTCATTTCATAATACATAAAGGAAAAACTTTATCAACCATGCCCTCAAAAATATTTCTCTTTAGAACTTCACTCTTCTTATTTGTAATTGTGTGGCTGACAACATTTATAAACTTCGCCATTTCCCAAGCCGCTATCCGCACAGTCACTGGAACAGTCACCAAAGTATCAGACGGGGATACAATTCATCTGACAACAGCAGAGCAAACAAAACTCAAAGTTAGGCTGCATGGCATTGATGCACCGGAAACACTTAAAATAAACTACAGCACAGGGCAAGTCAATAAACCGGGGCAGCCTTATGCCGTAGAATCATGGAAAGCGCTGGAAAATAAAATCATGGGGAAACAGGTAAGGCTGGACATCATTACTATAGATCGTCACAAACGCATGGTAGGAATGATTTGGTTGGATAATCGCAATATCAACATTGAGATGATCAGCGAGGGTTACGCTGAGGCTTTTATTGAATACCTTAAAGAACCTTATCGTTCAGAGTTTGTTGAGGCAGAGCGGAAAGCAAGATCAGCGAAGAAAGGAATTTGGTTATGGCCGGTATATGAACGCCCAAGAGACTTCCGTCAAAGATTAAAAGTGAATGGATGGGATTAATTACCTTATTTATTTAAAGAAAGAATAATTGATTCCCGATAGTCGCACCATCCTTTTGCGCTTTTGTGAACTTCTTCCTGATACTCAGTAGGCACGGCTTTTTTGAATGGATACGAGACTTCAATGCGTAATGATCATATCTGCAGAGGCCCCAACATATCCCTTCCGCAATCATTGGCACAGCATCCCACATTTTGGGGTCACTCTTCCATTGACACACAAAACAGCTTGTCTTATACTCCGACTGTCAAAAAGAAATATCTTATAAAGATAAAACACCATTGCCATATATACTAATTATGATGTGAGAAAATGTTATTATGCTCCAAGTATCTGAAGTTGTTATATATTGAATTATTTATAAACTCATTGTTTTTGATCAGACTTCTATTCCAGTAATTCGGCCTGATATGAGCCCCGTCTGACTTGTGACTCTGGATCAAACAATGGATATAAAAAACCTCAAGACCGATTTTGATCGATACTTAATAGATTCTGTACTCCCTAGTGATTTTCTTTTCACCTGTAGAAACGATATTGAGGAATGGCTTAACGCCACTGATAGCAAAGTAATAAATGACCTATCCATAAAATTTCACATTTCTCTGATCCAATACCAACTACAAACTATTTTGGATATAAATAGACTTAAGACGCAATATGCCAATATGGTTCCCCTTGATAAACTCATCGAGCATGTTCGCTTGTGCCTAGCAAATAAATTTTATCGCGATCATATAGCACATATGCTCCGAGTTATGTTTCTCATGCTCTATCTTTCAAAGGTATGCTATAATAAACAACCCTCTATAGAGCACCTTATGATACCCGCCTTATTCCATGATATCGCGTATCCCCTACAAGAGCAGGCAGCCCTCGTTAATATAGTATCTAGTGTAATGTCAGAAAATTTTGCTTCCTTTAGTAAGGCATCCTTCAATTCTCATTTCAAGGATGTTACTGAGATAGGGAGGTTTTTTTCCAAGATTTATGAGCAGATTAGAAGAGGCAAGCTTTTTTCCACTTCGCATGAATCTCTAATAATAGGCGAACTGACTACCAGCCTGCTGTCCAATAACCACGCGTTTCTCAGTGCATTTGAATTGTGGAATGTGGTCAAAGATAGCCATAAAAATGAAGATTATATACTAAAATCCCTTCTTGCCATAGCACTACATGATTCGACTTTGCATTTTGCAGGTAATTTTGCTCAGGTTGATGATTCTCTGTTCCCACAGTTATTTTTACTCATATTAGCTGACGAGCTTCAGGAATGGAATAGACCAATTAGGGAGGGTCATAATTATATTGTGCCAGTGTCTCAATTGGAGATTTCTTATTATAATAGTACGGTCGATATTCTATGCCGATATGAAATTGATAATTATGCTTCTTTTAATCCATTATTCCAGATGGCATCAAAAAATGACAGCCTGAAAAGGCTCAAGAGCTCAAGAAATTGGAGGTTGAACTTTGCGAATTTTGATTATCACTTAGCCTCTCACGGGCACGCAATCTTAGGCCTCTCTGCAAACATGCCATCGGTTTGCTTCACACACCTACCTAAGGAAAATCTTACAATCTCATTAACAGAGGTGTCTTCAGATGCCTACATCCAGTTCTGTTTTACTGAGAGTACTTCAAAAAATATTTCGACAATCTTCAAGAATAATCAGCGGTGTGTTAGGAATGAAAGCATATTTTTACTTGACATCGACCCTATGATAATCAGAGACTATATGAAAGGTGCGCTTGCTTTGTACAAGGAGCCAAACAATAAAGATGTCATGCTGTTCATGTCGAAGGATCCCGATGTTATATGGCCGAATAAACTTTCAACCTTTACTTTCAAGATTGGGGACATAGGCATGAATGGTTTTATTGAAGATCTGGAATTTGGAGCTATTCATATCATACCAGCTGAAACATCGCTCGTTTTACTGAAAAACACAACAGAATCTGAAACACGGACTGTCGGAGCCATTACTTTCGTTAAGAATCTTTATAAATGTAAAGGAATTCCATTTTTTAATCTTTTTTTAGTTACAAGATTATCTTGATGATGGTTAATATAAGTAGAGAAATCACATATTTTATTCTTGATATTATGAAGAATTACCCTTTTGACCTGATGTTTGCTGTTCAAAGGAAAGGAATGGCAAATATCAAATCATCTGAGGAACTACACAAATATGTAGGTTCAAAGATTTTTTTTCTTGATGCAACAGAGTTAGCACGGAAAGAGGATATTGTTGGTAAAAAACTGCTTGTTTACGATGACGCTTGTATGACCGGTCAAAATCTAATGGAATCCGTCGCTAAACTTAAAAGAAAATCAGCAGCAATAATAAAAACTGCTGCACTGACAGTGTGTAAAGATAGTGACTATAAGCCTGATTTTTTTAGATTTTCACTTAGTGGTTATGACTTCAATCGTTTTCATTCCATGATATATGATATTCACTTTGGCGATGAACTATATGATGACCACATTTTCTTAAAATTCAGAACTAAACCGGGTGATCTGGAGAAGTTGCTTAGCTATTTACACCGGATGGGACCTATTATTAAGACATCTGAGTATAGAGACGTAATAGCATATAGCTTATTAGATATTAGATCATTATGCCCTGATTTAGGTTTTCAAAAAGTAATTGAAGAAGAGGGTGTTGAAAAGGTCCGCTTTTTCTTTCATACTGACGGAAAGATAAGCATAGTACCGAGAATTTATCCTGCTATACATGCGCGACTAATTCAAAAAAAAGACTGCAAGAATTTCCTTCGGCTATGTAGCTATATCGGAGAACGATCTGAGATTGTATGTGTCAAGTGCATGATATTTGCAATAAACATTAGTGTATTGTCTTCCTTACGGCCACACTTGATTACGGCTTTTAAAGAAAGCGGATACTCTATTCTTTCTGAAGAAATCAATGATGCTGATTTAAACGCATCTTTTTTCTTTGGAAAGGATAGTATAATAAAAATAAAAAATGAGCTTGGAATGGAGAACTAAGATGAGCGCAGAGGGAATTGGCTACATGGAATCTTTGAGGTACCGATTACTTTCCGATGCAATGAAGGTTTTGTTAGAGATGGTTTATGTAAACATGGATATCTCCAAAAAAAAGGAACGGGCAAATCATAAGAAATACCTAACCTACAGTACGCTATGTCAAAGACTTGAAGGTCAAGTAGAGCCTGATCAAGTAAGTGTTGCCATAGACTTACTTTTTGATAGGCAAGAGATATCAGCAAGGACAATTAAAGAAGACGACAAATGGGTCAGAGCTTATGCCCCTGCAACCGAATTAGTCCAGGGAGCGATGACCGCACTGTTCATAAAAACACCACTCACTAACTATTAATAGGATTTTATACCATGTATTCCCTTATTGATCAAGTTGGAGACAGAATGGAGTTTTTGTTGGAAGACTTACTGACCTGCGCTTACATGCTAAAGCGGGCTTTAGGACTTCGTAATGAGCAAGTAATTGGAAAGACAATGTATTTTAAGACCATTTCCAATATAATACTTGATGGACGCACAAATAGCTTCATTCAATGGGAGCCACATCCTTTTGGGGCAGTTCCGATCATAAGTGCTATGAATGGGTTTCGCTTTCGTTATGATACATATTTACATAGTCCCGAAACTCTTGAATATAGCTTATGGAATTTTCAAAAAGCGGGGCGACAAGGCTATTTTTCCATGACCGATGAACAGATTAATCGTATAGAAAAGAAAATTCAGAGTCCACATCGAAAGCACATCCTTGATGGGTACTCTGAAATATACTCTCAACTCTCCACTGGTGAACTTAATCAGATGGCTACATGCAGGGATGAGAAAAAGGCATTTTTGTGCACCGATTACGAAGAGAACCTTTGGATAATGAGAATGGAAAATCTGTTTAGAATATTTGATAAGGAGTTCACAGAATCTGGGAATCCTCTTGGTAGCCAGAACTTCGATGACATTATCAACAAAGTGAAAAAACTTATTGTCGATGCTGCCGTAACTGCTAGCCAAATAACAGTGAAGATAGAAATGTTTAAACGAAATGGTGAGTTGGTAACGCTACTGAAGAAACGATTTCCGCAGTCGATAAATGCACTGGCTCAGGACTTGATTGATAACATCCAGGTCAATCCAATCAGTGATCGACTAAGCAGATTAGAAAAAAGAGGAGTCATGGCGAGAGATCTTACTTCACTTGTACGTTTGGTATGTAGTGCATTTCGAATAGAGGATGATGTTGAACTCTCAAGATTTGAGCCAATTGGTCAGTTAAAGCTTTTTTCAGACTACAGCACCGTTATACACAATAGAGCCATTGAAATTGGGAAAAAGTTAAATATTAGAAATAGGAAAGAACTGGCAACAAGAATTATCGAGCACTTAAACCATGGTATGTTTAAATCATGTATGAGTCTGATAAAAGAAGAGATACTATCGAGATATGTTTCTATGGCAAAAGCCGACCCGTCAAAGCCAGATGGATTTATGAGGTCTGAATTCACCGTGTTAGATAATTTATCATTGCTAGAGTTTGAAATAAGTTCAGAATAGGAACATGTATCTCCAAGTCATTAATATCTTAATACTTGGTATTGAAGTGAACAACCACCGACCTTGTCGGTGGCTTTGAGAATGCGGCAAGACATCGGACAATGTCCTTCGCCTCGCCTAATAAGGATTGAAACTTTTTTTTAAAATATTGTGCACCAACAATGTTGGCTTACTTAAGGTGTGGGGCCTCCGCCCCCACGCCCCACCACTAACAATGTTAGTGGTTTTGAGAGATAAATCAAATAGGATAAAAGAGAGCACTGCATATCTTGTGGTTGTTCTCCCATTTTAAATCAATCTCCTGAAATAGGATCTCCAATTAATGCTGTTGAGTTGATTGCTCAAGAGATTCTCGAAGCATTATAGGGATGGGGAACATGGGATGCTCGAAGAACTGAAGAATAGTTTGGCAAAAACATTCTTTGAAATAGGAGCAATTCGATTTGGATCATTCAAGCTTAAACTCCACGAGGCGAGACCTGAAGCTCCCCTATCGCCAATCTATGTTGATCTTCGCATACTCAGATCGTTCCCGGATGCAATGGATTTGGCAGTAAAACTATATTTGGAAATAACAAAGACTCTTGTTTTTAACATATACGCCGATATTCCAACTGCTGCGACTCCGATAGTTGCGTTATTATCAAACAAAACCAGAAAACCAATGATATCTCCACGTATGACAGAGAAAGATCATGGCACTGGTGAACTCATTGATGGAGTATATGAGGCCGGAATGGTTGTATTGCTTATTGATGATCTAATAACCAAGGCTGATAGTAAACTTAAGGCTATATCGATAATAGAAAGGAATAAACTGAAAGTAAATGATGTCGTCGTTCTTATAGACAGAGAACAAGGTGGAATTGCCCAACTTGAAGAGCGAGGATATAAATGCCACACAGCTTACAAGCTCACAGAACTTTTATTATTTTACCTAAATACAGGCAGTATTGACAAAAATCTTTTTGATCGAGTAGCAGAATATATTTATAAGGCTAAGTGAGCATTTCAACCGAAATCAACGGCTCTACAGAAACCAAACACTCTCGCAGTGTACTTCCTATACCCAACATTTGACATCTCTTGCAGTAAGGTGTATTTTCCAAATCGTATTCAGCAAAAAAAGATGATGGGATGAATTGATATTGACAAATTAAATAGTATTATGTCCCCAGAATTCCCTCAGAATTCCCTGGTATGGTGTCCCCGGAAATTGAAAATAAACCGGGTCAAATGGCAAGAGTAAAGATTTGACCCCTATTTTCCCCGGACCTGATGTTTCCGCTATCATATGAAAAGAGGTCTCATGTTTCACATACGATGCTATGGATTTTGGGGTATGATTTTAGTGCTTGTACTTTCTATCGGATGCACACAAAGCACGATTCCCCGAATGCCAAACTTCACGAAGGATAGCGAGAAATCGTGTGCACGACATTGTCAGGCAATATATTCTCAATGCAATTCTCCATGTGGCCAGATGATCGGTGGACCTCGGGCCAGAAGCCAGTCGGAGCAGTGCTTTAATAACTGTAACAATGCCCTTGAGGATTGTTACAACTCTTGCAAACAGTAGTTGTCAAACAATCATTCGGGCTTTCCCCTGGGCGGAATTTGTGTTTCACCCCTAATATAACAGGAGTTTCTTTTCAGATAGTTCTTCCTGCACCCAACATTTGACATCCCATGCAGCAAGGTGTAAATTCCTAATCGTATTCAGCAAAAAAAATGATGGGATGAATTGATACTGACAAATAAATTGGTATTGTATCCCCAGAATATCCAATAACATAACATCTAACCTTTTGGAGTGTATTATGAGAACGAGCTTCCGAAAGGTACCAATATGAAGCCTCCAGGGGGTAACAATGTCCCTCTGGCGGCGCATTCCCTATATAATCACAATACCTAAAGCGAGTTCTTGTCAATTCAATATCAATGGTTTTCACGAGTCAATGGGAGATGTATGTAAAATTACATGCTCCGATTCCAAATTAGGTAACTAAAGATCAACAGATTCATAAAAATTTCTATTTGAAAGGAGAAACATCCATGAAGAGAAATGACGTACTGGCAATCATTGTGGTGATTGTCATAGTGATGATCTCATGCTGCCTGATACCTGAGAAGAAGCCTTCGCTGTGCGAGCCGGAGCTAAAGGCGACGTGCGGATGTGACCTCTATCATGAAAGGTTCAGCATTGTGACCGATAAACTTGATGATATAAAGAAGACTGAAGTCAAAAAATGTGTGGATGCAACTGTGAGCGCAAGTGCCAAAGATGTAAAATATGCCGATGCTGCTTTGAAAGGATGCATCAGTAGTAACATTAAGATAGAAGAAAAAACGAGAGATGCTCTCATCAAAGAGATCGAAAAAGTTCCAGTGCCAGAAGGCAAGTACGATGAATGGCTCAAATGTTACAAGAAATACTTATCAGCCAAAGGGATAGTATTCGAGACTAAACCGATTGTGGTACTCATGGATTCTCATATTAAGGGCGTCGTCTATTGCAAACATACTCAGGAGATCGGCGGTTCGAATGCTGATGATATAACCAATTTAATTAAGGGATTGCCTATATCCATTAACACTGTAGCTACTAATCTCGAATGGCAAGATGGGCAGCGTGTGAAAAACATGGATCCAGCGCTCGTAGTACTTCACGCATCCGCTTTCTACAAGGAAACGAAGGAGATGGAGGGTAACAAGAGACTTATCAACTTCCTAGATAGTATGAAAAAGACGAAAACAAAGATTCTCGTTTATACTAGAGGACTACCTGACCAGCCCAACAAAGATGTCGAAAAGAGATTCCTTAATATTAAGAAAAAGCTGAAGGATCCCGAACTAATACAGAATGCTGAGCTCTTTGTTATGCCCAAAGGACATGATTCATGCTTTACTGATCCGGAAGTTGGCACACCATTCACAAAAAAGATTTCGGACATGCTCGGGCGGAAATAAAGTTGAGTGCGTATCTAACCCACTGATCTGGGATAGCAAGCACCCCAAAGTATTGCCGTCGCATTGCCAATTGTAATGTCCAAATAACACTGTCAGCTCTTATCCTCCATGTTAGAGAAAAGCGGTTAGTAACTAAGAACGGAGAAAATAGGCAGAGTCAAGTTGGCTCTGTCTTTTTTTATTGAGTTCTTTTGGTAACCATCAAGTCCAAAATAAACCTACCACTGAAGATAGGTAGGTGAAGGATGAAAGAATAACAACCGACTGACCATAGAAAATTAGTCATCACTCAAAAATACACGTCCTATAACTGAAAAATTCAAGCAAAAAGAGGGAGCCATTTCTGACTCCCTCTTTTGAACAGCGTTCCAGTATCAAATCCAATGCCGCTGGATTATTTCGAGAATGTGAACATCTTCTGTTTTAATTTACGGAGCGGCTCCCTTTTTTCGTTTCCTATATATCCGAATTGGTCAAAGACCGCGATCATTGTTTTCAAGGAATATGCAAATCCGGTATTTTTTGACTTTAAAATTGCTTTGAATTTTTTGCAAAGCTCCCTCTCCTCTTCCGTCATATCGCTGCAGAGGCATCGCTGTGCCTTTCCTGCATCAATCGGTCGTTCGTGTACTGCATGCGGGGTGATTTCCGATGTATTATAGGAAGCGGTCAAGTCTTTAATGCCCTGCGATTCTGTCTCACCGTAGAGATACCATTCAACTGGCTTGCCTGTTACCCGGGCAACGGCAATTATATATTCCTTGGAGGGTTCTTTAATTTCTTTACGTGGTTTTCTTGGATGTAATTGCGAGACAAGACTTTCAGATATACCCACCAAATTAGCCCATTTTTTATTACTTGTCTTTTTTTCTGGATAAATTTCGTCCTTTACTGCCTCAATTCGATTCAGTATCTCATTGTAATTTAAATGCAAATCAATAACTTTACGTGACATGTTATTTTTCTCTTGACATTTCTTTACGACACGTATATATTTTCATCCCAGAGGTTAGGAAAGGAGTCATCCCATGACCGCTTTTGAAAAATTACTCATCGAGAGTGTTCCCGATCCTGAATCCCAGTTTTTTATGCAACAGCATCTCGGTCATCAACTCATGCATGACCGGCAGGATCCGCCGATTTCACGAGAGCCTCTCAATAGCCGTGAGGTGTATACACCTCAAACCATAAAAGACAAACTCGCCGCCAGGGGCATCAACCAGCAGGCAATTGCCTCAGTGCTGGATTGCGACCTCTCCACCGTCCACTGCACCATT
>DIEQ01000086.1 GCA_002418705.1 Mageeibacillus sp. UBA5770
TCATTTACTCCGCTGTAAATACATATGACGGCTTTTGCACCTGTAAAAATGTGGCAGAAGATTTTTCGCTGTACTATGTTCCGGCCATCGACTTGTTCCGGCGGATCATGGTGTAGATCAGTGATCCGAGCATAATAAGCGCGAATACGGATCCGGTAAGCCGAATGATTCCCGGATACTATAAAGGGTACCTGCGGAACCTGTCGGGCGGAATGCCGACTTTTTTTGAAAAAGAACTGATAAAGTTGGACTCACTGTTGAACCCGACTTTGAAGGCTATTTCTTTGATCGGGCAGGATGTTGTCTTTAACAGCATCTTTGCATTGTCGATGCCTAAATTAATTAAATAGTGATATGGTGAGTATCCGAACCTTTCTTTAAATTGCCGCGAAAAATGAAAAATGCTTAAATTGGCATGCTTTGCCATATCGTCTAAAGAAATGTTCCTTGAATAGTTTTCACGAATGAAGTTGATTGACTTGTTGATCTCATCGACAGGATCCGATGAATCAAAATCAATAGGCGGGGCAACGAGCTCGCATAAAGCACGATAGATAACCCATGAATAATAGGTCTCGCTTAATGTTTTGCCATTGCGGCTTGATATCACCAGACTATTCATGATTTCAGACACATTTGTGTTTTTCCCGATATTAAAGACAAGTCCTCGATTTTTGGTTACATATTTATGCATCTTATCGGCAAGAATACCGTCAAAATGAAGCCAGATCATTTCCAGTGACTGAATAGCATAATAGCGATGCGGCAGATGGCAGTTGAGGAAAACGAGATCCGCTTCAACGGCGGTCAGTGACTTGCCTTCTGATTCAATGCCGCATTTGCCTTTCAAGATATACATGAGCAGATAATTATTGTAATCACTGCGATTGACGTCGTATCCATTCAAGCAGCGGAAGTGGCCACACCCGAACGGATAAAAAAACAAATTTTCGGCTGTGACCGATGGCGTGAAAAAAGAATAGTACGAGCCAGGGAGAACACCTTTTTCGTTGCTGATCATAATATCACCTGTGCCTTTTGCTTCATTATACTTTTTCCTCTATATTACGGCAATAACTTAATGGTGAGCAAGATTTCTAAGTTTAACAGCAAGTTTGCCTATTTCTATTTACATCGGACCAATCTACAATCTAGATAAAAGCAATTCACAAACAGACATAAAAAACAACAATATAACTAAATAATGAGCAATTTGTTTGCGAAAAAATTTTCAAATTACGAAAAATACAACAAGAAAAGGGTGTAGAGATATGAATTCGAGAGAGCGTATTTTGGCAGCAATAAATCATAAAATACCTGACAAAGTACCTGTGGACTTTGGCGCAACCGGTCAGACGGGAATCAATGCATCTGCGTTGTACCGACTTAGAAAACATTACGGATTAGAAGAAAAACCGGTGGATATATTTGAAATTATGCAGATGCTCGGTATAGTCGATGAAGATCTGCGCAGTATTATCGGTTCTGATGTGATTGGAATGAATCACCCGATTGATTCGCTTGGCAATCCAATCGCACCAAAGCAGATTTTTAAAATGCCTGACGGAACGCCCACTTATATCAGTTCAAAAAATACCTACGATATCCTTAATAATGGAGCCATACAGCTATATCCGCAGGGGGACCGGACCGCCCCTCCGAGTGCGTACATGCCGAGCGGCGGATCTTTTTTCGACATAATCGATCGATCAGAAGAGGTTGATGAAGATAATCTATATGCCGTAGAGGATTTTAAGGAATTGTATCCTGTTTTGAGCGATGAGTCGGCTGCCTATTTCGAAAAAGAGTCCGGACGTCTCTTTGACACGACAGAATATGCCATAGTCGGCAACCTCGGCGGCGGCGGGCTTGGTGATCCTGGCACGATACCGGGACCTTTCGAAAAACATCCGAAGGGAATACGAAGTTTTGATGAATTTATAATGGCACAGATCCTATATCCGGATTACATCAAAGAGCTTTTCGAAATGCAGACGCAGGTCATGCTCAAAAATCTGGAAATATATCGCCAGGCAGTGGGGAACAGAATTCAGATAGTCTGGATCAGCGGAACCGATTTTGGCACCCAGAATTCGGAATTCCTCTCCCGTGATCTTTTCCAGAAGTTATATAAGCCTTACTACAAAAGAATCAATGACTGGGTTCATAACAATACGCAGTGGAAAACATTCTATCATTCATGCGGCTGCGTTGTGGATTTGCTTGATGACTTTGTCGATATGGGAATGGACATTCTCAATCCTGTCCAACTGTCAGCGAACAGGATGGATGCAAGAATGCTCAAAGACAAGTATGGCGAAAAGCTGGTTTTCTGGGGCGGCGGTGTTGATACTCAGCTTACTCTTCCAACTGGAACACCTAAGGAAGTATACGACGAAGTAATCAAGAGATGCGAAATATTCTCTCCCAATGGCGGTTATGTCTTTGCTGCCATACATAATATAATCGCGAAAGTTCCGCCGCAAAATCTGACAGCTATGTTTGCGGCAGTTAATGACTTCAGGCACAGATAAGAAAACCAGTCATTCTATCGGAGGAACTTACAGGTGGATATGCAGGATATTTGTTTAGCCGTCGAGCAGGGACGAGGAAAACTCGTCAGGGATCTTGTTAACCGGGCAGCAGCAGATGGAGTGTCTGTTCAAACGATCCTGGACTGCGGATTAATTCGTGCTATGAATATTGTCGGAGAGAAATTTCGATTGAATCAGGTATATGTTCCGGAAATGCTGGTAGCAGCCCGGGCCATGAACTTGGGATTATCGATACTTGAACCCATGCTAATTGCATCAGGTGTAAAACCGATAGGAAAGGTTGTCATCGGTACCGTTCGCGGCGATCTCCATGACATCGGTAAAAACCTTGTGGCGATGATGATGAAGGGAATGGGGGCTATTGTTTATGACCTTGGCGTTGATGTCCCGGAGCAAACATATATCGAAAAGGCTCAGGAAGTTGGCGCAGATATCATTTGTCTTTCCGCATTGCTTACTACAACAATGCCCGCGATGGAGGATGTTATAAACGCATTTAAAAATGCCGGGTTACGTAATAAATACTATATTATGGTCGGAGGTGCTCCGGTTAGCCGGACATTCGCTTATAGGATCGGTGCTGATATTTATACATCCAATGCCAGTGAAGCCGCAGAGGCTGCAAAAGCGCACCTCCTCTTGAAAGAATAGAAGTAAGAGACCTTTAATTGAATTCATATCCCTAGGGGTGGATCACACTTTTTTCTCTTTTTGTGTACCTCTCCTGTTCGATGATGCCTGATTAGCCGGAATGAACCGTATCATTTCGGCTGGCCGGGTATTTTTTTGATTAGGGAGAAGTTCTCCCGCGTTATAAAACGCTGATATAATGTAAGTAATAAAGGCTGCCATCGTCTTGTGCCAGATAAATGATCGGTGTCCGAAGCAAGGGGCATCATCGCTTTGAGGAGGACTATATGGAACATGCAGATCAATTCGCCATTCCACCGGAAAAACTGAAAAAAGTCTGCAGTTGTGACGAGGAACTAAGCTTCTGCACTACCTCTCTCGACGTTCCGCCGCGCAACGGTGTGATCGGACAGGATCGAGCGGTCAGGTCGATGGGTTTTGGACTTTCAATGGATGCTCCGGGATATAATATCTTCGTATCTGGGCAGCCCGGTACAGGTAAGACAACATATGTCCAGTCCATTATTTCCCAGATAGCCCCCGCCTTACCCACACCTGAGGACTGGTGTTATGTCTATAATTTCAGCGATAAGGACAATCCCGTGGCAATTTCCCTGCCAGCCGGTCAGGGTCGTATTTTTCAGAAAGATATGGCAGAAATGATTGCAGAACTCAGGCTGTCGATCCCAAAGGCATTTGAGGGCAGCGATTATGAGCAGAAGAAGGATATGATTGAGGCAGCTTTTCGGGAGCATATGCAGAATCGCTTCAATGAACTGCAGAAAGAAGCCGCCCTGATAAGCTTTTCCATAGAACAGACCCCGGGGAAAGTGATTCTTTTGCCGGTTAAAGACGGCAAACCAATCTCCGGCGAGGATTTCGAGAAGCTTCCGCCGGAGGAACGCAAGGATTTTGAGGAAAAGAGCAATCAGTTTGAGAAAAAACTGGAAGAGGCCCTGCGCGAAAGTAAAGTGGTTGAGAAGCAGGCGAATGAAGATATCAGCGAACTTGAAAAGAAGATATCGTTTGCGGTCATTGAACCCCTGATAACCAGACTAATGAAAAAGTATGAAAGCATCCCCCGGATTGGTCAGTACCTTGATGTCGTCTCAAAGGACATTGAGGAAAAACATGAATTATTCCAGGAAAAAGCTGCATCGGCTGCCCGGCCGAAGGTCTTTCTCGTGCAGCGGGATGAAGTGAATCAATTTACACGATACAGCGTTAATCTTTTTGTAAATAATGAAAAAACTTCCGGAGCTCCGGTTGTGATCGAGCCGTTTCCCAATTATTATAATTTGTTCGGCAAGATCGAATACAAGAACCAGTTAATGGCCGTCAGCACGGACTTCACGATGGTAAAATCCGGTGCGGTCCATAGGGCAAACGGCGGGTACCTGATTCTGCAGGCTAAGGATATCCTTACAGAACCGTTGGTCTGGGAGCCCTTGAAGCGGGTTCTCAAATACCGCCAGGCGATTGTCGAGAACATCGGTGAACAGTATCAGCTTGTGCCGACTGAAACTATAAGAATGGAACCAATCCCCATTAAGCTCAAGGTTATCCTGATAGGAAGCCCCCTTTTCTATTACTATCTGACTGAAGACGAAGATTTCACAAAGCTCTTTAAGGTAAAGGTGGATTTTGATGTCGAGATGCCCCGCAATCCGGATAACCTCTGTAAATACGCCTCCTTTGTCGGTTCGCTTTGTCAAAAAGAGAACCTGAAGTATTTTGACCGTTCCGGGCTTGCACGGATTATTGAGTACGGATCGAGGCTGGCCGGCGACCAGAACAAGCTGTCGACCCGATTCAACGAAGTCGGGGAAATTGTCTATGAATCAATCGCGCTGGCCAAGGCTGAAGGGGTTACGGCTGTTGAGGCTTCGCATGTTGACAAGGCAATCCGCGAACGGCGCTACCGTTTCAACAGGATTGAAGAAAAGATCCAGGAGATGATCGTTCAGGACCAGATTTTCATCGGTACATCAGGATCAGTTATCGGTCAGGTAAACGGGCTGTCCGTGATTGACCTGGGCGGGTATGCCTTTGGCCGGCCCTCCCGGATTACCGCTGTTACTTATATTGGGCGCGGCGGTGTAATCAACATTGAACGGGAGACCGAAATGAGCGGCAGTATCCACTCAAAAGGTGTATTCACGCTGGCCGGATATCTTGGTGCGAAGTTCGCGCAGGATAAGCCGCTTGGTCTGACCGCCCAGATCACCTTTGAACAGAATTATGAAGGTGTCGAGGGCGACAGTGCCTCGAGCACCGAATTGTATGCGATCCTTTCGAGCCTGGCCGACGTACCTTTGAAGCAGAGTCTGGCAGTCACCGGATCAGTGAACCAGCACGGCGAGATACAGCCGATCGGCGGTGTAACCGAGAAGATCGAGGGCTTCTTCGATATCTGCGCAGCAAAGGGCCTAACCGGTGAACAGGGTGTTATTATCCCGGCAAGTAATATTGAGAACCTTATGCTTAAGGATGAAATCCTCGATGCTGTTCGGGAGAAAAAATTCCATATGTATGCCGTCAGGACGATTGAGGAGGGGATCGAACTTTTGAGCGGCATTCCGGCAGGCAAACGTGATGAAAACGGCTGTTTTCCGGAGGGGAGTGTGTTCTGCCGTGCCGACCGGAAGCTCAAGGAATTTCACAGGCGAATTGCCTACGATGCTGGCGAGGGCATTCGAGCGGGCAGCCACAGGATTACGAGTCGTTCGGACGATGATGACAACAGCTTTTCAGAGTGATTTCATCTGAAATCACGGCTGATATTTTTGAAAGGAATCAGAGTCATGCGTCTTTTCATCGGCATAAAAACGGGATGTGAAGGTTACCTGTCTTCTTTGCAGGCTGAAGTCAGGAAAGCAGGGAACGGCAGCTTTACAGAAACAGAAAAATTACATATAACTCTTCGATTTTTAGGTGAGGTTTTGCCTCCGCGTGTAGAGGATATATGCAGTGCATTGGCTGAGACGGGGGGACATGTGTTTTCTCTGGAGTGCCGGGGGATCGAGGTGTTCAAACGGGGAAGAATCGTGTCGGCCAAAGTAGGAGGAGAACTGAAAAAACTGTCAGCCTTTCATAAACGGCTTGAGTCAGCGCTCGAAAAAAGAGGGTTTGAGAGACCGGAAAGGGAATGGTGCCCGCATATAACACTTGCCCGCAATTTTCAGGCATTCGGGAAATATAGCTTTAACGAGGTTTTTGAGGCCGGCTGTGTATTTGCCGTACAGGAAGTTATTCTTTTTGAAAGCCGCCAGAATGCCGGACGTTCTGAATACATACCCTTGTATGTACACAGGCTTGATCAGCCCGACTCCTGATTTTGCTGTGTTTTCCAGAGGGACCACTTACTGAAGAAATGTTGATATAGCCTGAACTCGATCTATAATGAAGACAATACTATTCTCATGTCACATGAAAATTTAATTTTAAAATGTGCAGGCCGTAAGGAGAAGACTATGATGACGCAGAAGGAACTTTTCTATAATCGTCTGGCGGGAAAGCCGGTTGATAAAGTACCGAACCTGAATATTGTCATGCTGTTTGCAGCTAAATATGCCGGCGTGCCATACGGTAAATTCTGTTCTGACTACCGCTTCCTGGTGGAAGCGCAGGAGAAAACGGCAGAAGATTTTGGCATCGACATTCTTTCCGCCATGTCAGATCCATATCGGGAAACATACGATTTTGGTGCCGATGTTGTTTTTACGGAAGATAATCTGCCCATATGTAAGAGTGCGTTCCTTAAGGGACCGGAAGATTTTTCAAAGATTAAGCTGTGGGAACCCCTTGAATCAACCCGCATGCTGGACCGCATCCGTGCCGTAGAGATGTTCAAGCGGGATATGGGTAATAAATATCCGATATTAGGCTGGATCGAAGGCCCGCTGGCGGAATTTATGGATCTCGCGACAGTGAGTGACGGCATGATGCTGCTTATGGATGAGCCTGAAGCCGTCCTGGAAGCCATGGAACGGATAACGGAACAGGGAATTCTCTGTGCAAAAGCTCAGATTGCAGCAGGAGCAGACGTGATCGGCATCGGTGATGCGGTAGCGTCCCTTATCGGGTCTGGCCTCTATAGAGATATGGTCATGCCGCTCGAAAAGAAAATGATCGATGCCATACACTCGATGGGCGCTAAGACGAAGCTCCACATCTGTGGTGACATCAATCATCTTCTGCCCGATATGATCGACATCGGATCGGACATTATTGATATTGATTTTATGGTGGATTACGAAAATGCCATGGCCATATCAGCAGGAAAATGCTCGATATGCGGTCATATGAATCCCGTCAAGGTCATCCTGCAGGGTACACCTGAGGAAGTTCGCCAATGGACCCGATACTGTGTTGAAAAAGGAAACAGCACAAGCTTTGTAAGCGGCGGCTGCGAGGTCCCGAAAATGACTCCGTATGAGAATTTGAAGGCTGTGGATGAAGAGCTTCGGGCGATGAGCCGTTGAAGACGCCCCTTTGGGATTCGCTGATTTAACAAACGGATTATTTTTCGATCGAAATTGTTACGTCTTTCGGCAGCGCCAGACCGCAGGCAACTTCCATTCCCTTAATAATCGCTGTGGGAACCGGGCACGCCAGATGTCTGACGTGTTTTTGCGCAGCTCCATAGACTGCGGATGTGCTGTATTTGGCGAAACACTCCGTATAGCCGTCGAGCTCTGTAAGTTCGTCCTGCATGGCCCTGATGTGCGGGCACTGCGAATCTATCACCACCTGAACAGTCTGCTCTTCGTCAGCTGTAACAGTGAGCGTTGTATTCAGTCCGCAGATTCCGGGTAAGACATGTACTGCTGCCATATGATTTCCTCCTGAGCTTATATTTATTACCTTCAAACGCGAGCATTTTTGCGTGCTGTCAGAGAATGTTCTGAACCCTGCCGACCATATCGTTTTCATCGAGCATGACTTTGATTCCGTGGGGATGGGTAACGCTGTTTGTCAGGATGCGTTTCACGTGTCCTCTTGTCAGTTTACCGGATCCCTGGTCAGCTTTGAGCACAATATCGACCAACATGCCGATCTTAATTGCATTACGGTTTTGTCCGTTCATTTTTACGACCTTTCTGTAAACCATTCATTGCCTTTTGATATATTCTATGTTGATTACATGTGGAAGTAAAGAACATACCGGGATACGATGAGCCGCTTCTGCCGCACACTTTTGCCCCGATATGAAAACAAATCGGCCAAAATGAGATAAAATGAGTTCATACAGTCTGGCCGGACATATGTGATTTACAGATGGGAGAACAGTATGAAAATTGGAACAATCGGGACAGGAAGCATTGTAGAAGTATTTTTGGATGCTGTCAGCAAAGTTTTAGATGTCGAATGTACAGCAGTCTTTTCAAGAAAAGAAGAGACGGCCCGCAGTCTCGCAGACAAGTTTGGTGTCAGCCGGATATATACAAGTTATGATGCCATGCTGGCAGACGATAATGTTGATTTTATTTACATTGCGTCTCCGAACAGCCTGCACTATGACTATGCTCTGAAGGCTCTGCGAAACGGTAAGAATGTCATTTGCGAGAAGCCCTTTACCTCAACTGTGCAGGAGGCAGAAACACTTGTAAATCTGGCAAAAAGAACAAATCTCTTTCTTTTTGAGGCTATTACAACCATACATTTTCCGAATTACCACAAGATCAAAGAGCTGCTGCCGTCGATTGGCGACATGAAACTGGTGCAGTGCAATTATTCCCAATATTCAAGCAGGTATGACAAACTGCTCGCCGGCGAAGTTACGAATATATTTGATCCTGCCTTCTCGGGCGGATCATTAGTTGACATAAATATATATAACCTGCACTTTGTAACGGGCTTGTTCGGGATGGCGAAGCAAGTTTCGTATCAGGCGAATAAGGCAGAAAACGGAATCGACACATCGGGAATTGCCCTGCTGAAGTACGATGATTTTGTATGCGAATGTGTTGGTGCCAAGGACTCATACAGCCCGTGCTTTATCATTCTTCAGGGTACTAAAGGATATATCAAAATGGATGGCCCTACAAACGAATGCCTGTCTTTTGAGGTTGGAACCGGCGGTTCGGTCCGTCCATATAATGAGCAGGGAAATGTGAACAGGATGATCTATGAGGTACGGGCGTTCGAGGATATGTACCGCAAAAACGACCAGGGAAAATGTCATGAATTACTGGACCATTCATTACTTGTTGAAAAGACAGTCGTAATGGCAAGACAAGATGCCGGAATTGTGTTTGCGGCTGACGCTGCCGCACTGTGAATATATTCGCGAAATTTAAAATCAGAGGCCGGATTTTTCGCAGCGGCAAGCCTTAGGGCTGAATTTTTGGTACACTGTTAATACACAATCAGGTACAGTATCTGACTTCCGCAAACTTGTTCATAAAAGTATGACCTATCAGGTTTACGGACCGCAGTGAGCAGGGGGCGCCGGTATTACAGGTGTTCCGACTTGCCTCAGGAAAGGATTTGTATGAGTAACAGGGAGATTGAACAGCTTGCAGTAAATGCCGTGCGCGTTTTATCGATGGAAGGCGTACAGAAAGCGAACTCAGGACATCCGGGACTTCCGATGGGATCAGCGCCGATGGCCTTTGAGCTCTGGGCCAATCATATGAGCCATAATCCGGCGGATCCTGACTGGATCAACCGTGACAGGTTTGTCTTAAGTGCCGGACATGGATCCATGCTGATTTATTCACTCCTGCATCTGTTTGGCTATGGCCTGACAACACAGGACCTCCAGCAATTCAGACAGTGGGGAAGCCGTACACCCGGCCACCCGGAATACAGGCACACCAGAGGTGTTGAGACAACAACCGGACCGCTCGGACAGGGATATGCAAATGCTGTCGGCATGGCCATGGCAGAAGCGCATCTCGCAGCGAAATATAATACACAGGATCAGAAGATTATCGATCACTATACATTTGTACTGGCAGGCGACGGATGCATGATGGAAGGAATCTCCGGTGAGGCGGCTTCTCTCGCAGGTACGCTGAAGCTCGGCAAGCTCATTGTTCTCTATGATGACAATGAGATTTCCATCGAGGGAGACACAGACGTATCCTTCCGCGAAGATGTTCAGAAACGCCATGAGGCATATGGATTCCACGTACAGGATATCGCCGACGGCAATGATATGGATGCGATTTCGCAGGCGATCGAATCGGCAAAAGCAGTCAGGGATAAGCCGTCACTTATCGTTATCCACACCAGAATCGCATTCGGTTCTCCGCTCGAGGGCAGCGAATCTGCACACGGATCTCCGCTCGGTGCGGATAATATAGCCAAAACCAAGGCGTGCTACTGCTGGCCTGAGAATCTGGGAGCTTTTGATGTTCCACAAGAAGTTACAGATTATATGGATGTCAAAAAGCAGGAGCTCGCTGATAAGGAAGATGCTTGGAATGTGATTTTCGATGCCTGGAAGAAGGCAAATCCCGAATTGGCCGAAGACCTGCGCAGAAGCTTCGAGCAGGAACTCCCTGATCTGGAAAATGATCCGGCCTTCTGGAATTTCTCCGGCAAAGACGCGACGCGTTCGACAAGCGGAAAAGTACTGAACTATATGGCGGCTAAGCTGCCGAATCTTTTCGGCGGCAGTGCTGATCTTGCACCATCGACAAAGACCGAGCTCAAGGGCAAGGGCTTTTTCAGTGCAGAGAATCCCGGCGGACAGAACATCCATTTCGGAGTACGTGAACATGCAATGGGCGCGATTACCAACGGAATCGTCCTCCACGGCGGACTTCGGGGCTTCTGTTCAACATTCTTTGTTTTCACTGACTATATGAAAGCCTCCATGCGCTTAAGTGCGATCATGGATATCCCGACCCTGTACGTTATGACACATGACAGTATCGGAGTCGGTGAAGACGGCCCGACGCATGAGCCGATCGAACATCTCGCAGCACTTCGCGCGACGCCGAATATGTATGTATTCAGACCCGCAGACGGTAAAGAGACGGCAGCCGGATATTTGGCAGCCCTGAAGCAGAGCCACCCGCTTTGCATGGTCTTAAGCCGTCAGAACCTGCCGACCTACGATCAGAGCGGACCCGTCGCCATGAAGGGCGGATATGTGCTCTCCGATAAGGAGAACTTCAAAGCGATTATAATTGCCTCAGGTTCGGAAGTAGAACTCGCTGTCGCGGCGCAGGAAAAGCTTGCTGCTGCCGG
Source organism: Mageeibacillus sp. UBA5770 (assembly GCA_002418705.1). The sequence continues at coordinate 11,391 of DIEQ01000086.1, forward strand.
TATCCCCGTGCGCGTCGTGTCCATGCCGTGCATGGAGCTGTTCGACGAACAGACAGCCGGGTATAAGGAATCCGTACTGCCGAAGAGCTGCAAGTCCAGAGTATCGGTAGAGGCAGGCGTCACAATGCCATGGTACAAATACGTCGGAACAGACGGAGCCGTAATCGGAATCGACCATTTCGGAGCATCCGCCCCTTCCGATATCCTATTTCTGGAATTCGGCTTCACAGCACAGAACGTTGCGGAAAAAGTTATGCAGGTGATTGGCTGAAAGAGCGTCATTCATTAAGCCTTGTCACAAAGTAATGTTAAGAAAGCGGCAAAAGTAAATTTCCAATCACTTTTGCCGCTATTCACATTTTTTGTATAATCGTTTATTCGGACACAGGTATCGTGCAACCTGTTTGTACAGTGAACAAATACTTAAAGTGATTTTCCGTCAATCAGATGATATGGCAGGATCAGATTGTTGACAGTATCTTCACCATTTATCTTACTTATCAGGAGCTTCACGGCTGATTCCCCTATTTCGCGCAGGGGGACGCTAATGGTTGTCAGCTCTGGTATAACATATTCGAGCGTGTCAATGTTATCAAAACCCATTAACCCAACATCCTCGGGGATTCGTATTCCTTTTTTTCTGAAAAGTTTAATGATTTCCAGTGCGTACGTATCTCCTGAACAGAAAATTGCAATGCGATTTTTAGCGTTTTTGTAAATCTCTTCGATTTTCGACAAATAGTCCCATCTGCGGATGACGGAGCTTCTAATATTTGGATTTATTTTAAGGGCTTCTTTGTACCCTTTGTATCTCTCTTCGTGTACGTAAATATTTTCTTTATCTCCATCATGAAGCGGCGGACAGACAAAGATGATCTCTTGATACCCCTTGGAAATAATGTGTTCGACAGCAATAAATGCAGCTTTTGACTCATCAATACCCACATATGGAATTTGATTCGAAATCTTATTACCGACGGTTATAATAGGAATGGGCTGCGATGCAATAATGGAGTTAAATCCATCACCCTTGTTGACGGGGCACATGATAATTCCGTCGACTCTTCTGCCGACAAGGCTGTCAATAAGCTCTATTTCTGTTTCCGGATCCTTTTCCTGCAGAGAAATATTCAAGAAAAATCCATTCTGTCTGGCCTCTGTTTCCATCGCATTTACAAGCTGTGCAAAGTAACGGTTTCTTATATCAAATACAATTACTCCGATTGTCATTGTATGACCGGTTGACAGGCTTCGTGCAAGTAAATCAGGTTTATAGCCAAGCTCTTCGGCAACCCGAAGAATTCTTTCTTTTGTTTCTGTATTTATCCGGCCTTTATTATTCAAGGCTCGGTCAACTGTCCCTCTGGAAATCCCGCAGATGCGTGCAATATCTTTTGTTGTAACGCTCATAAAATTACTCCGATTTCGACGTGCAGATGTAGAATTTAATATGACTGACATCATTCTATCACGAGATTTGATGCGGCATACGGTTTTTGCATCATTAAATGGGATTTTTGCCATATTACACAAAATGATTGTGCAAGATGACGGTGCGTACACGGGCACACAAGATCAAAAAATAGCTATTTACAACAATAGTGCCGCGTGTTATTATTAGGCATATCAAGATGCGTGCACGTAAACGCAAAGTGATGGAGGCCGTGTACAAGCTTCCGGAATCTTTATTTCAAGTATGGAGGAGAATCGGTTAATGAAAAAGGTAAAAATGCTAATTGCAAGTCTTCTTGTTGGTGCTTTGATGCTTTCCGCCTGCAGTACCTCTGTAGAAACTACTACCGCAACTGCCAAGTCATCAGATGAGACCAAGTCTTCAGCAACAACTAATCCTGCAGCGGAAACAAGTGATTCCGGTTCACCTGTCAGCTTATCCCTTTGGTGCGGTTTTACCGGTCCCGACGGTGAAATTCTCAAAGAGATTGTTGATCGGTTTAACTCAACTAATGACAAGGGTATAACAGTTACATTGGATATTATGGGCTGGGATATCCTGGCACAGAAACTGCCGACTGCAATAGCAACAAATACTGCGCCGGATATGGCTTTATTGATCGGAGATACAATCCCACAGTATATAAATTCCGGAGCACTGCAGGGCATGGATGATTACTGGACTGTAACAGGTCTGGATAAAGCAAACTATGTTAAAAATGTTTTGGATGCCGGTGTATTTAGCGGAACAACATATGCGCTCCCTATGCAATTCAATTTGATCTATCTTTATTGGAACAAGGCACTATTTACAGCGGCCGGTCTTGATCCTGAGACTCCACCGGCAACCATGCAGGAATTGGCTGAATTTGCTGTAAAACTTACCGACAGTTCGAAAAATCAATTTGGTTTTGGAATGCCTGTAAAAGGTTCGCCTGAGTACTGGACATCCTTTTTTTGGAACAACGGGGGGGAATTATTTGACACATCCTCCAAGAAATCACAGCTCAATTCTGCTGAAAATATAGATACTCTTGCCTGGATGCAGGATTTGGCCATGAATAAAAAAGTAACACCCGTAGGAGCAACCGGTGCTGATTTAGAAGCCCTTATGTCTTCAGGACAATTAGGTATGTATATCGATGGGCCATGGCTTATTGGCGGATTAAAAGCTGGGAATATTGATTTTGGAATCACCGCACCTCCAGCCGGCAGCAAAGGACAGTCCGTTATATCAGGGGAGATCGGGTTTGTCCTTCCTGTAACAAACACACAAAACAAGGAAGCATGTTATGAATTCATCAAATACTGGATGTCTGACGACATTATGAAGGAATGGAGTCTCAAGAATGGTTTTCCCGCATGGTCGAATTCTGTTCTTGCTGATCCGGAAATTATGGCTGATCCAATTCAAAGTGCCATTTCTCCGCTTAACATCTTAGGCCGGGTATATAATCCCAATGCATATGCAGCTATGAGTGCACTTAATAATGATGCAATGTGGCCGATGATTGAAGCTGCTCTGACGACGGATGCTGCGCCTAAGACCCTGATCGAAGACGCATCCGAAAAAATTGACGATGTATTCGCCAATAATTGATTAATTATTATTAGATAAGGGGATGGCATTTAAAGATGCCATCCCCGGTCGTTGAGGAATGGAAGATGGATAACAATTTGAAAAAGAAGAAAATATTCAATTCTCCAAATCGGGTAGCCTGGCTGTTTCTTGTGCCGTCGTTTCTATTTATCATACTTTTCAACTTCATTCCTTTGTTTTCTGCAATGGCAATCAGTACGTTGAATTTGAATATTTTCATGAAAAACGTGTCATTTGTTGGGCTGGGGAACTATATTAAGATTATTTCCGATCCTCGATTTTGGAATTCATTAAAAAATACATTGTTATTCACTGTTCTTGAAGCCCCACTGCAAATTGGACTTGCTTTACTTGTTGCATCTGTTATTCATCGAAATACACGGTTTAAAAGGCTTTTACGCAGTTTCTATTACATTCCTGTTGTATGTTCAATGACAGCAATGGGTATACTCTGGTCCATTCTTCTAGACCCGACCCTTGGGTACTACTCCTATATTTTCAAGCTTTTAGGAATTAATAATGCTCTTTTTCTCAAGAGCCCGGCCACTGCAATTATTTGGGTAGTTCTGATTACCGTTTGGAAAAACTTCGGACTTACAATGATGATTCTCATCGCAGGTTTTCAGGATATTCCATATTCATATTATGAAGCCGCGCAGATTGATGGCGCGAACGCAGGGCAATCATTCCGGTATATTTCGCTGCCTTTACTTAAACCCTCACTGGCCTTCTGTATCGTTACTGTTATTATTGACTGCTTGAAGGTATTTGATCAGGTTTACGTTATGACCCAGGGCGGGCCGCTTCATTCAACTGAAACGGTTGTTCAATACATATATCAAAAAGGCTTCAGCATTGCACCGTTCAATTTGGGATACGCGTCTGCAGTTGCAGAAATATTATTCCTGATTATAGCGGTTGTAACATACTTTTTGTTTAAATTGTTAAATCGAAAGGAGGCCGTTGAGTACTGATGAGAAGCAAATTATTAAAACTACTTTCGAATATCCTCTTGATGAGCCTTCTTGTACTTGTTATGTTTCCATTTCTTTGGATGCTTCTTGCATCCTTTAAGAACAGTTCTGCAATCATTAGCTGGCCGCCAAAAGTTTGGCCGCGTGAATGGACGATTGAAAACTATACACAGGTTTGGTCGGGCATTCCTTTACTTAAGTTTTTATCTAACACAGTAATTTTTACGGTTGGTGTAGTCTTTTTATCCCTGCTGTGTGATAGTCTGGCCGGATATGCATTCGCAAGATTCAAGTTTAAGTGGAAGAAGCAATTGTTCGCGTTAGTCCTGATTACGATGATGGTGCCTTTTCAGGTTCTGATGATTCCGTTGTTTGTTCAAGAATATAAAATGGGAATATTAAACTCATTTGCCGGATTGATTTTACCTCGTGCTACAAGCGCTTTTGGTATTTTTATGATGCGTTCATTCTTTTTGACCTTGCCCAGGGAACTTGAGGAATCGGGTAGACTCGACGGAATGAGCGAATTCAGAATTTATTGGTCAATTATGATGCCAATCAGTAGACCGGCCGTTATATCTCTAGGCGTTATTTTGTTTGTTAATAATTGGAATGATTTAATATACCCACTTATGCTCACGAACTCAGCGGAAATGCGCACACTTTCTGCTGGCCTGGCAATGTTTGTCGGGGATAAGGTTATTGCTTATGGTCCAATTCTTGCAGCAACAGTTATTGCTGTTTTACCACTGATAATATTGTTCATTTTCCTGCAAAAATACTTCATCGAGGGTATCTCAACAGCTGGAATGAAAGGCTGAGTATTCGCATATATAAAATATTCTACAGAATTTAGAGGTTTAAAAATCTGAAAATGCGTAAAAGAGAGAAGCCACTGCGGGATACCTGTTAACGGGCACACGGAAACAGACCATCGGTGGGTGGCCAAAAGAAAAAAGTTAAATCCCTACCTAAACGGAATCGGGAACCTTGACAACCGAATAACCCAAACGTTTCGCTAAATGAGCCAGTTGTTGTTCCGGAGAGAGAATGTACGAGGGCTTGCGCAAAGACTCCTCATACAGGTGCGGATTGAAGAGTTCGCCGGAAGACAGCATGGCATATATGGCAGTCAGCATCATGCGAGCAATGGCAATAATAGCTTTCTTATGTCCCCGCCGGTGTTTGAGCGAATCATAGCGCTGACGGTAATGAGGAAACTTCTTATCTTTAATGGCAGCCAAAGCACACTGAACCATAATCGGTTTGACATATACACCTGCACGACTGATTTTGGTGGATTTCTTTTTGCCTGCACTCTGGTCATTGGACGGAGCCAAACCCGCCCAGAAGCACAAGTGTCTGGCAGATTTAAACGCGGACATGTCTGCTCCGATCTCCGAGAGGATAACCAGTGCAGATATGTGTGCTACACCGGGAATCGATTCAAGAATCATAAGCACGGATGAATAAGGTTGCGCGATAGAATCAGCCAGAGATTCCAGATGAGTCATGAATTCTTCCAGAAGGTTCATGTGATGCTGGCAAATCTGAATTTTATCCGCTTGGACAGGTGAAATGGTTCCATCAATCGCCAAGGCAATCTGCTCTTGATTCTTATGCATCGAGCCGTGAAGAAGCGGCAGGAAATCAAATTCGGTATCACCCGGATGTTCCAACAGATGCGAAAGAATGGCTTGAGCGCTTTTGCCGAAGGTATCAGAAACAACGGAAGCGAGCTGGATGTTTGAGACCGTCAGAGAATTCTGCACACGATTTTTCTCGCTGGATGCAAAGCAGATCAATTTGTAGCGATAGCGAAGAATTTCGCGCAGATCCCGGATTGTTTTTGGGGGGATAAAGCTCCCCGGCACCAGATCATGCTTGAACAGGTCAGCAATCCAGATGGAATCTTTCTTATCGGTCTTCTTGCCCCGGATCGCTTTGACATACTTGGGGTGTGCCAGAGTGATCCGGCAGGAAGGCTCAAGAATGTTGTAGACCGGGATCCAGTATTTACCGGTAGACTCCATGCAGATATGCAGGCAGGGATAATCGGAAAGCCATTGCGCGAGGGCTCTCAGATCTTTAGAAAAAGTGGAGAAACGTAGGGTTTTGTAAGTTGTAATGTTTTTTTTGTCGGTGGCGGCGATGGTAGCAATGACAAAAGTTTTATGGACATCGATGCCACAGCAGATGGGATAGACAATCTTAAGCATAAACACATCCTTTCCGGGAAATATAGTGGTCACACAGGCAGTGACTGCCCGACCCGGAATAAACAGGGAGTTGTTTATACAAAGATAAATCTACGTGGTCTATGCCACACTTATTTGTACTTGGAAGGTCGGGCGGCACATATAAATATGCGGTCTTCCCGAAGGAGACGCACTCACCTCCCCGTGCTCTGTAGTGTGCCTGTGTAACCACCCAAATAATAACACGCTCAGCACAACATTTTCATGACTTTTTGTGCCTGAGCAAAGCGAAAGGAATGCGTATAAATATGAATAAAGTAAAAATTCAAATTCAGCGTGATTTTCAAATCGGGGAAATTGACCGACAAATGTTTGGATCATTCGTTGAGCATATGGGAAGCGTTGTCCATAATGGGATATATGAACCCGGGCATCCGGCTTCTGATAGTTCCGGTATCAGAAGAGACGTTTTTGATCTGGTAGATGATTTGAAGCTGTCAGTGATCCGGTATCCCGGCGGCAATTATTCTTCCAACTACGACTGGGAGGTAACTGTTGGGCCCGTCGAAAAACGGCCTGCGACAATTGATCTTGCATGGCGCCAGATTGAACCGAATACATTTGGGTTTGATGAATTCATGAGGTGGATATCCGAATTAGGTGTTGATCCAATCATGACAGTAAATCTGGGAACAAAGGGCATTCAAGATGCTGTCAATCTGATTGAATACACGAATTTTTCTAAAGGGACAAAATACAGTGACTTGCGAAGGACACATGGCAAAGAGCTGCCTTATGGGATAAAAACCTGGTGCCTTGGGAACGAGCTCGATGGTCAATGGCAGATTGCCCGAAAAACGGCTGAAGAATATGGACGCCTTGCAGCGGAAGCTGGAAAAGCAATGAAAATCGTAGACCCGGAAATAAAACTGGTTGCAGTTGGCAGCTCTGCTACTCATCTGGACTCGTATCCGGACTGGGATCTTCAGGTACTAAAGGAAACATACGAAGTTGCAGATTACATTTCACTCCATCACTATATAAATCAGAATGGAGATGATTTAAATACCTATCTGGCTCGGGCTAATGATGTAGAAGAACAAATTGTGACAATAATCGCGGCATGTGATTATGTCAAATCATTAAAAAGAAGCAAGAAGACGATGATGCTTTCTTTTGATGAATGGAATATCCATCGCGCTCCTGAGGTAGAATATGAACCCTGGACTTCCGGATCCCCAATTGACTGGTGCAGATTTAATATGCTGGATACGCTCGTTTTCGGAACAATGCTGATAACGCTGCTTCGGCATGCTGACAGGATTAAAATTGCATGTCAGTCACTGCTTATAAACACTATTCCCCTGATTCTGACAGAAAAGGGGGGAGATGCCTGGCCGAATCCTACGTACTGGATTCTGCAGCAGGCTTCGAAATACGGCAGAGGTACAGCTTTGTCAACCGTTATTTCGTCCCCGGAATATCTGACTGAAAAATATGGGAAAGTCCCTGCTGTCGATCACATTGCCGTACTTGGAGAATCCGGAAAAGAAATTACTGTCTTTCTTGTTAATCGAAGTTCTGAGGTGATGGATACTGAGATTCAGGTTGATGGATTCATTGCGCCACCCTGCGAGGCTAGTCATACTGAGCTGCATCATCCTGATCTTGAGGCAAAAAATACAGGGAAGAAGGATATCAATCTTAAGCCGGAAAAATCAATCCTAAATCCCAAAATAACTGGAAATAAAATTGAATGTTACATGCAGCCATATTCCTGGAATATGGTAAGGCTGTTTATCGGCGAATGCTGATATTTACTAAATTGCTGAAAGGCCGGTGATAAAATGTCGAATCTTGAGTACCCCAATCCGCTGATCATGAATCGGGCTGATCCATGGATTTATAAACACACGGATGGGAAATATTACTTTACAGCAACCTCTCCTGAATACGACAGAATTGAATTACGTGTAAGCGATACTTTAGCAGGACTCGATAATGCTTCTCCCCGCGTTATTTGGAAATCCCATTTGGATGGTGAGATGAGTCATCTGATATGGGCCCCTGAAATCCACTATCTATTCGGGAAGTGGCATGTCTATTTTGCTGCGTCGCAAACAACTGAACTCCACAAACAGCACAATACCTTCCAACACCGCATGTATGTAATCTGTGCAGATGAACCTGTGATGGGCCAATGGCAGGAGTTGGGTCAGGTAGAGACTGACTTAGACACTTTTTCCTTAGATGCTACGGTTTTCGAATCTAAAGGAAAGACTTTCTGCGTATGGGCCCAAAAGGATCCTGCTATTTTAGGGAATTCTAATATCTATATTGCGGAGATGGCTAATGCTTCCTCGCTGCTCCTTCCTGCAACACTTCTTACTAAACCGGAATACCCCTGGGAATGCTCGGTTATTCCTGTCAATGAAGGACCGAGTGTGATCAGACATGACGGCCGGATATTTCTGACGTATTCTGCTAATGCGACTGGCCCTGAATATTGTATCGGCTTGCTGACCTCGAATGAACAGGACAATTTGCTTGATGCTGCCTCCTGGGTTAAGCATTCCATTCCGGTTTTTATGACAAGTGAAGAAAATCACAAATATGGGCCGGGGCATAACTGTTTCACTTATTCGGAAGATGGATTGACCTTGCTCATTGTGTATCACGTACGCGATTACTTATCAATTGAGGGAAATCCACTGGATAACCCTGACCGCAATACCTGTATCCAGGCTGTGCATTTTGATAATAAGGAGGACTTAATATTAGGGATACCGGTAAGATGTAACCGATAATTACATAAAAGCGGTTCAGCTGGTAGCAAGCTGATATCGCTTCTTATAGGAGTAACAATTCTGTGACTCTTCATTATTCATTATCAGAACAACCCGAATTAACCGTATGATTCGGGTTGTTCGCTGTAATGAAATATCAGAATTCAATCCCCTGTGGTCGCGAAAACCTATTTTTCACATGAGTGGGAAGGTGGTTTGCTGCATATGAGGCGTAATAAATCATGTGGCAATTATTCTTGCCCATACATATAATAAAAGAATCATGATGCGATCACACGGTAGAACGCAGGAGAACGCAGTACTATGACGATCCGCGAATTCAAACAATTGTCCAGAGAAGAACGGTCTGCGAGGCTCAAGGAAATTACCCTTGTTTTTCTGAAGCTGGGGGCGTCTTCTTTTGGAGGGCCGGCTGCGCATGTTGCCTTGATGGACAGTGAGATTGTCTGCAAGAGAAAATGGATCAGCCGGGAGAAGTTCGTCGACTTGCTTGGAGCGACCAATCTTATACCCGGCCCCAATTCTACCGAGATGGCTATCCACCTCGGTATGGAGCGGGGGAGTGTGCCGGGCCTTTTTCTCGCCGGTCTTGCTTTCATTATTCCCGGCATGCTGATTTCCCTGGCCTTTGCATATGCTTATGTCCAATATGGCTCTCTGCCGGATGTCGGGTTTATCCTGCAGGGGATTAAGCCGGTCATTATTGCCGTTATTCTGCAGGCACTTATCCGGCTGGGGAAAACGGTTATCAAGACGCGGGTCTCTGTAGTGATAGCCGCAGCGGTAATCGCGGCTTATGCTTTGGGACTTAACGAACTTCTTCTTCTCCTTATCGCAGGTGTCCTGATGATGCTGATCCGCAACAGGAAAAAACTGTTTGGAAGGATGCATGCACTCTGTCTGCTGCCGATTTCTGTCTTGCCGCACAGTGCCGCCTTATCTTCTTCCGGGAGTATGCCGCTGCAAAATCTCTTTTTGACATTTCTTAAAATCGGATCAGTATTGTACGGCAGCGGTTATGTGCTGCTTGCCTTTCTTGAGACCGAATTTGTTAAAAATGCTTCGATCCTGACCAACCGTCAGCTGCTTGATGCCGTCGCTGTCGGCCAGTTTACCCCCGGACCCGTCTTTACGACAGCGACATTTATCGGCTATCTCATCAGGGGGACGCCAGGAGCACTTCTTGCAACACTTGGCATTTTTCTGCCGTCCTTTTTCCTGGTGTGGCTTTTGAATCCGCTGATTCCCAGGATGCGTTCATCAACGTGGATATCCGGAGTCCTGGACGGTGTCAACATCGCATCTCTTGGGCTGATGGCTGTCGTATCGGTTAAACTAGGTCTGAATGCACTGGTTGACTGGATGACACTAATTATTTTTATCGCCGCTTCTGCCTTGCTTTTAAAAACAAAAGTGAATTCCGTCTGGCTTATTATGGCTGGCGGCCTTGTCGGCTGGGCTGCCCATTTTCTCCGCTGAAAATGATGTAAGGCAAATATACGAACATAGCTTTGAGGTAAGGCAAATGCACGAACATAACGACGAACAGGACAAACAGCATTTTCAGACAGGACACGTCCATGATGCGGCAGCGCTGTCAGGGAAAAAGATATTCTGGGTAACACTGCTGAATGCGGTGATAACCATTGCAGAGATATTGGGCGGGATTTTTTCGGGAAGCCTGGCCCTGATATCCGATGCCGTGCATAACTTAAGCGACACCGTTGCCATTGCACTGTCCTACTTTGCCAACCGCATTGCCCGTAAGCCCAAGAACGCCAGGAAAACATATGGCTACAAGAGGGCGGAGATTCTTTCGGCGTTTGTAAATGCTTCGGTCCTGCTGGGGATTTCTGTCATGCTGATCTACGAAGCGGTTAAAAGGTTCCGGTCGCCCGAAACCATTAACGGGACACTTATGATCGTGGTTGCGTCGATTGGCCTTGCTGCGAATTTTATCTCTGTGATGCTTCTGGAGAAGGATTCACATGAGAGCCTTAATATCAGGTCGAGTTACCTGCATCTGCTCAGCGATACGGTGTCCTCCGTCGGTGTCCTGCTTGGCGGTGTTGCGATTAACCTGTGGGGCATTGTGTGGATTGACCCCGTTATTACCGTTTTGATTTCTATTTACATAGTTAGGGAGACGTGGCAGGTGATCAGAACAACCGTTGATATCCTGATGCAGTCGTCTGCTCCTCTGGACTATGACAGGATCAAAAAAGACATCGAAGCCATAGATAAAGTCAAAAACATCCACCATGTCCATTCATGGATGATTAACGAAAAGACAATTCATTTCGAAGCTCATATAGATATGGAGAACATGCAGCTTTCGGAAGTCGAGGTTATATATGATAAGATTGAGGCCTACCTTAAAGAACAGCACGGCGTCAGTCATGTGACCCTGCAGGCCGAGGTGGACAAGTGCTGCAATAAGGATATTTTTTAGATATTGAGGTGAATCATGGATTGTACAAAATGCAAAGCTAAGGGATGCAGAAATTCTTCCCCCTGTCTGGATAACAGTGATAAATATGTCGGAAATTATGCTCTCCCCGAAAACCAGGGCAGGGCGAAGGCTGCTTCACAGCTGACTGATAATGGCCGGGCTGGCACGCTGTCGCGGCTTGAAGAAATTGTCGAGTATTCGAAACTGCAGGGTTACAGCAAACTGGGCTGCGCTTACTGTTACGGGATGGAAAAAGAGGCGGTGCTGCTGCGGGCGTATCTTGAAGCGGAAGGATTCAAACCGATCATGGTATCCTGCACGGTTGATGATGTGAAAGAGGCGGATATCGACACCGGCAAGACAAGTGATGCGGTCTCCTGCAACCCCCTCGGGCAGGCATATATGCTCAATTCCTCCGGCGCTGAATTTACCCTTCTGATGGGGTTATGCCTTGGCCATGATATTCTGCTCCAGAAAAATCTTACAATGGATTTTACGACTTTCGTAGTCAAAGACCGTGTTCACAAACACAATCCGTTACTGGGGCTGCCCGGACTTTCCCGTATCTGATAAATACGAGCCGATAGCTGAACATAAAAGCCGCTGTATGCTGAACTTTTCGAAGTTCTTTGTACAGCGGCTCCTTTTTTGACAACTCATCTGCTGCTGAATTCTGAGATGGAATGTAACATAGTCACTGATAAGCCATCGTGGATGAAGTAATTTGTTAGAGTTATCAATGGAAAGACTACCGACAAGACGAAATCCGGAGTGTTACTATATACCCCAGTGGGGTATGCACCATATTAACACCTGACCGGAAGGTTATAACCCAACAGGGAGGAAATATGCAGAAAGTAATCGTGAAAAGATACACCAGGGAAAGTGCCCAGTGCAAGAATCTAAGCTGCGGCAGCAATCTCGGTTTCATGGACATCGAACTGGGAGAATCCATATTGGATCTTGGCTGCGGTCGGGGATATGAGACCATTGAAGCTGCAAGGCTTGCCGGCCGAAGCGGGAAAGCCGTCGGACTTGATCTTACACCGGCCATGATTGTCCAGGCTAAAGCGCAGGCTGCCGGTACCGGGTTTCAAAATATTGATTTTGTCCATGGTGATATTGAGAACCTACCTTTCGAGGACATGTCTTTCCATGCGGTCATGAGCAACTGTGTCATTAATCATGCCCGCAGTAAAGAAACCGTATATAAAGAAATTTACCGAGTCCTGAAAAATGGCGGGCGATTCGTAATTTCGGATGCTGTCACCAGAGAGCCCCTGCCGGAATTTGTCAAGAATGATCCTAAGTCATGGGCAGACTGTTTCGGAGGCGCCGTTACGGAGAGTGAATACATGGACAGCATCAAGTCTGCCGGTTTTGACAATATCACTGTTCTGCACCGCAGAGAGTATATAAAGAACGGGTATGATTTTATCAGCCTGACGATTCTTGCACGTAAATAATTGCCAAGATATCAGTTCGTGTTTCCCACAGTGGACTGATCTTGATATAGATATTATGGTTTGACAGGAGGTGAGATTTTGAAGAAAGTAACAAAAAAGGCTGGTGTAAATAGCTGCTGTGCAACCTTTACTACAGCTCAGTGCTGCTCTAAGTCCTCGAAAATTGTGGCTGGCTGTCACAACTGATCTAAGGTGAGACGGCTTCCCAAAGCCGTCTCATCTACTTTTTACCTTATGGAGGGTTACATGATTTTAGCGAAAAATAACGTTATCGTAAAAATAGAAAAATCCAATCCGCAGTCCTATGCCATTCTGAATCCGGTTACCGGAAGCTTTGACATCATGGGCGAACGTGAGAATCAATGGCTGAAGGATATTTCAAAAGGTGACAGGCCGGATGCCGAATTCGAGAATTATTTACTGGAACGCGGATATGCTTATATAGACCGGAACAGTCATGATGCAGCTATTGAAACAGCTTATAAGGAATTCAATGAAGAAATTGCCCGGACACAGGTTCAGCTGATGCTGATCCCTACATATGGGTGCAATCTTTCCTGTACATACTGCTACCAGCACGGAATCGATGACAAGCCGGTACTGATCACAAAGGAAACGGCAGATGCATTTTTTGATTATGCACGGGAAACATTCGGAGACCGTAACCCTAAACCGTTCATAACTCTTTTCGGCGGCGAACCTTTGGTCAACTCGAAGGCGCAGCGTGAAATCATCGGGTACATAATTGACAGGTGTGCAGCTGAAGGCTATGAAGTGGCGGCTGTGACCAACGGATATGATTTCGTACATTTCGTCGATATGCTGAAAAAGGTCAAGGTAAAGGAAATCCAGTTCACGCTTGACGGCAGTAAAGATGTGCACGATGCCCGCCGGGCTACGGCAAACAAAAAAGGAACGTTCGATCAGGTCGTTGCAGGTATTGAAGCAGCAGTAAATAACACAATCCCGGTAAATCTTCGTTCCGTTGTAGACCTTGAAAATATTCAGGATCTTGTCAACCTTGCCGAATACCTCGACAGCAAGGGCTGGCTCGACCTGCCGCCGGAGCTTTTCAAGACACAGCTCGGCCGCAATTACGAATTGTTTGAATGTTATGCCAAGCCCCAGCACCTGATGACCGAAGTCAAGCTTTGGGGCCGGTTTGCTGAACTCAGCAAAGAATATCCGATTCTTGCCAAGTTTCACCGCCCGGATTTCAAAGGTATGCGCCGCATTGTTGACACGGGTGAGATGTACATGGCAACCTTCGATACCTGCCCGGCTGCAAAAAGTGAGTGGGTCTTTGACCTTGACGGCAATATATACGGCTGTACAGCAAGCTGCGGACGCGAAGAATATCTTCTGGGAACCTATTGGCCTGAAGTCCGCCTGAATCAGGATGTAATCAGCACCTGGCAGAAACGCGATGTCAAACACATTACAAAATGCGCATCCTGTGCCTATGACGTCATTTGCGGCGGCGGATGCGGCGTCGTGGCTGCCAACCGCGATTCGGGGAACATTCTTGCGCCTGACTGCCGGCCTATCCAGGAACTTCTTGAGATCGGCGTCAATTACTATGCGGATGATCTGCTTGCCATGGTTGAATCTGAAGAGAGCAGCGAACCTGTGGAAGATTACAGCTGCTGCGGCACAGAGGCGGAAATAGACAGATGAATACTAGAACGTACCCGAAGGTCTTTCGAATGGCCGTACCGGCAGCGACGCTTCCTGCGGCAGGAAAAAAGACAGAAGGCTGTATGGTTTGCGGGCAGGAATTAATTTATCTGAAGGAAGAAACTTCAGAAACCTGCCAGATCTGCGGTCAGTCCTTTCCGACTCATGCCCGCTGCCTGCAGGGGCACTATGTATGTGATACCTGCCACGCCAGTGATACCCTCACGAGGGTCGAAGCTCTTCTTATCGGCAGTAAGGACCCTGATCCCATGAGCCTTGTCCTCAAAATATTTGAGATTCCCGGGCTCAATATGCACGGGCCGGAATATCACAGTATTGTTCCTGCGGTTTTGGTAACGGCATATCAGAACACCAGGAATGAACGTCATATTGATGCTGTCCATGAAGCGCTGGAGCGCGGCCGGTCTGTGAAGGGCGGCAGCTGCGGACTTCACGGAAACTGCGGGGCAGGCGTCGGTGCGGGCATTGCTGTGTCCATTCTTGAGGAAGCATCTCCGCTTTCCAGGCAGGAGAGAAGTGCCGCCAACCGCGCCACGGCCCTTTCTCTGCTGGCGATCAGTGAAAATGCCGGTCCCAGATGCTGCAAACGCGATGCGGTTACATCCATCGAGTCCTTTATTGCTTCGACACCCTATTTTGGAGACCGTCAGCATGCATCATATACCTGCAGGCAATTTGCAAAGAATAACAGCTGCATGGGAAAAACATGTCCATACCATCCGGCAGCGTCAAACAACAAATCCAAATGAATTATTTAAAGGGGAAATAAATCCATGAATAACAAAATCCTTCATATAAATGCAGATGACTTCAAATCCGTTGTACTCGACAGCCCAATACCGGTCATTGTTGATTTTTATTCTGATGAATGCCCTCCCTGCGAAGTGCTTGCCCCCATTTTTGAGAAAATGGCAGATAAATACGGCGAACATATCAGGTTCGTTAAAATTTTTCGTCAGGATAACCGGGAGTTTGCAAAAAGCATACAGGTCACCGGAAGTCCGACAGTTCTTTTCTACCATAATGGGCATGAAGTCGGCACAAGACTCGGGGGCTTCATGAATAAGCCTCAGGTACGAAAGGCAATCGAGGAAATTCTCGGAGACGTCATACCCAAAGAAGAAATGAAGGAAGCTGACTGTGATATCCTGATCATGGGCGCAGGTCCGGCGGGAATGTCTGCCGCTATTTATGCGGCAAGGGCCAAGATGAATGTAATCGTTATCGATGAGAGCGTACCGGGAGGCCAGGCCGGTTCGACTTATCACATAGCCAATTATCCGGGAACGGCAGGCGTTGTCCAGGGCACTGAACTGGTCAATAATATGAAAAGCCAGGCCGAATCCTTTGGCGCCAGAATAGATGACTTGAAAGAAGTCTTCGAAGTATCACTGATCGGAAACACGAAATTTGTACGGACCGAAGACGTAATTTATAAAGCGCAGGCAGTTATTCTGGCATCCGGTTCGCGTCCGCGGTCGCTTCCTGCTGAAGATGCCGAGCATTTTAACGGGCGCGGAGTACACTACTGCGCGACCTGCGACGGCGCCATGTATCAGGACCGCAAAATTATCGTAGTCGGAGGCGGTACTTCCGCCATGGAAGAGGCCGTATATCTTACAAGATTCGCTTCGCATGTAACGATTATCCATCGATCAGAAAAATTCCGCGCGACAGCGGCCGACGTGGAACTCGCACAAAAGAATCCCAAAATTGACATCATAACAAATACAATCGTAAAATCAGTCACAGGCGAGGGGCATGCACTGACCAGTGTCCTTCTTGAAAATGTAAACACGGGCAAACAGACGCAGTTCCCGACAGAAGGAGCCTTTGTGTATATTGGCTCTGAGCCGATGACAAAAATGTTCCGCGATCAGATAGATATTGATGAGAATCAATTCATCATTGCATCCGAAGATACAAAGACAAACATTGAAGGCGTATTTGCGGCCGGTGATGTCCGTACAAAAGCGATCCGGCAGGTAGTCACGGCCGCTTCGGACGGAGCAGTAGCAGGAATCATGGCAGAAAGATATGTCTCCGGACACTGAACCTTCGGCATTAATTTGAGAACTTCATGAAGCTCTGCATGATTTTGGTTAAATCTTTAAGCGCTCTTTCTTTTTGCTCTTCTGTCTCAAAATTTCGAAAACAGGTCGCCGAATAATTTTCAAGAATGATAATGCCAACTTTATTGATGGCAGCCCGGACTGCAGAGACCTGCGTGATGATGTCACTGCAGGACTTATCGTCATCGATCATTTTTTGAATTCCCTTGACCTGGCCTTCAATGCGCCTGAGCCTTTTCAACATATCTGCCTTGCTTTCAATAACCGGATCATTCATACAGCCGCCTCCAATACTCTATAGGGGTATTACACTGCCTTCATTATAGCCTATCATTTTTCTTATGTGACAAGGTCACTGTAGAAATACAAACTTCATTCTATAATGAAAACAAATCAAAAAATAATTGAATGGAGATAAAAATATGGCTAACAATAATGTACTTACAATTACCAAAGAAAATTTCGAGGCAGAGGTTATTAAATCATCAGTTCCGGTATTGATTGATTTCTGGGCATCCTGGTGCGCTCCCTGCCGTATGATTTCACCAACCATTGAGAGCCTTGCAGACGAAATGTCAGGTCAGATTAAAGTCGGTAAAATTAATGTGGATGAACAGCCTGAACTGGCTTCTGCATTTCATATCAGCGGTATTCCGACCGTCAACATGGTAAAAGGCAACCAAGTGATCATGCAGAGTGTCGGTGTCAAATCCAAACAGGCATTAAAGAGTGAAATTGAGGCTAAAATCAAAATCGCATAAGACTTTATTATGCAATTTAACAGTGCTGAAAGTCCTTTTCGGGTACATCCTGAGAAGGATTTTTTTCATTAATACGTCAATAATGGTATGATTATTTATGAATTGAGAACCTCCTGATTCTGAAGGAGACCTAACGTCTGAATGATGCATTAAATAATCCTGCCGGCAAAATGGGAGATGAATAATATGATTCGATTTGCAAGAGATGAAGATCAGACACAGCTTAAAGCATTATGGCAGGAAGCGTTCGGAGACTCGTCAGCAGCGATCAATTTTTATTTTTCAAACCGACATAAAAATGAAAATATGCTTGTTGCTGAAGTGGACGGCCAAATTGCCGCCATGCTCACGATGCTTCCCATGCAGCTCGCATTCGGTACCGACATGAGACGCTGCCGATACGTATATGCTGTCGCAACCGCCAAAATATACCGCGGACAGGGAATCAGTTCCGGGCTCCTCTCATATTGCCATGATTTTATGCAGAAAAATGGCGAAACGGCCAGTATTCTTGTTCCTGCATCCGACCATCTTTTTGAGTTTTATGGAAAAAGAGGATATAAAACCGAGTTTTTTGTCGAGAATTTCACGTTGAATTCGATCGACTTGCCGCCTTGCCCTCAAGATGCAGTCTGTATGCCCTGCTCGTCAGCAGATTTCTTTCGCCTTCGCAACTCTGCATTCTCAAATCACAGCATATTTGTACAGTGGGACGAAAATGCACTCGGGTACATTATAAAAAGTAATGCGGCTTTTGGCGACGGTGTTTATTATTTCCGGACTGCGTTTGGAGAGGGCTGCGCTGTCTGCGGATGGCGGGAACGGAAAATATTTATAAGGGAAATTGCTGCACTCGATATTGATATGCCCACTGCTGTGTCAATTTTGCATCAAACACTTGGTGCGGAGGAATATGTTCTCCGGCTGCCTGCGGGGTCAATAAAAGGATCCGTGTCACAACCGTTCGGAATGATTCATTATTTGGGAGATATACCTGAACTGCATGGCAAATCCCCGTATCTTTCGCTTGTTCTGGATTAGTGGTCTGACATGCGACACTGTATTCAAAACATGGATTCTAAAATCATTTTTTAAATAGAGCAGCAACACCCTCCGAAAAAAAATTCGATCCGGGTATTATTAACATAGAAGTACTTCATACGGATTCGAATTCAAAAGGTGTGAAAGATGAACAATCGATTAGATAACCCTGAATTGTATGTACAAAGGATACAATCTGGTGACAGCGATCTGCGTGAGCAGTTCCTTGCAGACAGTATTCCTTTTGTAAAACGTGCGGTTCGTCACATCACACACACCTATTTCGTTGAACAGGAGGATGAATTCAGCATCGCACTCGAAGCATATAACCATGCAATTACCCATTATAAAGTGGGCGGTCCGGTACCGTTTGAACCGTTTGCGCTCCTATTGATTAAGAACCGCCTGCTGAACTGGATCAGAAACCAAAAAAAAGCCCGTCAAGTATTAATCATGACGGATTGTGAATGCGAAAACGGAACAGATTTAGCGGATACGCTGGCAGATCCAGGAAGCGGACAGGTCCATCAGAATCTGGAATTTGAAGAAACTATGGCAGAATTGGACTTGCAGCTGAAAATGTTCGGCCTGAGCATGCAGAAAATGACAGACAAAATGCCGAAGCATCAGGACACAAGGCTCCTTTGCATCCGGGCAGCAAGAAAATTATCAGAAGATGAGAATCTTTACAGCAGCCTTATGAATAAACAACACCTGCCATGTGCCGAACTAGCCCGTCGATGTGATATTCCAATAAAAACCATAGAGAAAAATCGATCAAGCATCATTTTGTTCACCTTGCTTTTGAAAAGTGAATTGCAGGGGATCAAATCTTACATCAATGCTTTCGAGGGAGGTGCCAAATGAATAAAGGAATTATTATGAGTATTAATAAAAAATGGGCAACCGTTATGACGGAGGACTGCCAGTTGGTGAAAACATGCTTACAGCCGGATATGGCTGTCGGAAAGGAGATCCTTATGGATACGACAATTAGAACCAGAACAGCACCTGTCCGTAACCGCAGTCTCAAATATGCCTTCCTGGCAGCAAGTATCGTGCTTGTCATGGCCGTCGGCCTGCTCGTCGGACAAGGACTCTTCCGGAATCAGGTATATGCAGTGGTTGCCGTCGATGTCAACCCGAGTCTTGAACTTTCATTAAACCGGGAATTAAAAGTAGTATCGGCCAAGGCAATGAATAATGATGCACAGCAGGTACTGGCGGGTCAGGATTATGAAGGGTTAGCATGGCAGGAAGCGGTCGGGCAATGGACGGATGCGCTCCGCCAGAGCAATCAGTATCAAATCCAGAACATGCTGATATCGGCTGTCATGCCGGAAGCTGCGGAACAATTAAGAACAGAGCTTCGGAGCATGGAGGGTACAGCCAACGAGGGAGTCCTTTCCGGGATTGAAGTCCGGGTAATCTATTCCAATGATCAGGCCGTATCAAAGACTGCTGCTCAGAATGGGCTATCTGTAGGCCGCCAGATGCTGCTCAACCAGGCTCAGGTTCAAAGTCAGAATTGGGATAAAACGAGCATTGAAGAAGCTCCTCTCGGAGAACTTATTCAGACACTGCTGCGGGACCGCGAACAGAATCAAACCCGTTTGACGGATCAGTCCGGTCAGACCCTTTCCGCTCAATCAGAAGATCCTACTTCGGCTGGATCGACAGAAACCAACAGGGAGACAAATCAGGAGCAGAATCAGCAGACGAACCAGCAGTCCGCTTCAGGATCTGATACCGCTGTTTCGGGCACCGGCACATCCGGTCAGCAAACAATTCAAAATGCAAATCAAAATGTAAATCAGGAAACGGATCAGAATGCCAACGGTGAAACAACGTGCATCTCTTCAGGCGACAGCGAACTCGATCAGCAGACGAGCCAAAGTACGCTCAGAGAGACAAGCCGCGATACACTCCAGACATGCGAAGAGTCTTCAGACTGCAGCGCCACATGTGAAAGCAGCCAGATACAACAGCAGCAGACTTCACAGATCAAAGAAACAACAGGGAATTGAATTTGCGAATGAGCCCGATATGTTCATCTACTAAGCATTAACAGGACAACAGATAAAATTCTCAGCATATACCTCCCGGCATCGCTTCAGCGGTCTGGGAGGTATATTTATGCAATAAGGGGCTGTCCACGATGATTATTGCACAGTCCCTTTCCCTTTCAATTTCTTTTGTTGACAGATGCGAACGGGCGTTTTATAATTTGTGTGACTAAAAATGTAAATATAGTCATAAAGATTGCGAGAGCGGGTGATATTCTTGCCGAAGTTTAGTGAGTATGAAATGGAAATAATTCGGGCAAAGCTCTGCAGTGAAGGTGAGAAACTATTTACTGCATTCGGTATCAAAAAAGTAACTATTGACGATCTGGTGAAAGCAGCCGGCATTGCAAAAGGGTCTTTTTATCGTTTTTATGTGAATAAAGAGCATCTGTTTATGGATATAAACGAGAAGATTCAGATTCTTATGTGGAAGGACCTCGATGGTATTCTCGAAAAGAATAAAACGCTTCCGCCGAGGGAACTGACAAAAACAGTTTTTAATACGATGAGTGCGTACGCGGCACGGTATCCGATCATTACACAGCTTACTGCGGATACATTGGAGCATCTGATCCGCAAACTTCCGCCGGAAGTCGTCGAAGAGCATACCCAGATGGACAGCAATGAATTAGAGAAACTGGAGGCATTCGGCGTTCGTTTTACCTGCGGACGGGATCTGGCAGCCAAAGTACTGCAGCACGTGTTCCTGTGCAGTGTGAATTTGAAGGGCGAAGACGCAGCAACTCAGCAGGCCATTATGGAAGTTCTGATTAACGGAGCCATCGATCAGATTGTGGAGGATGAAAAATGATTGCAGTAGACAATGTGTATCTGAAATACCGCGGAGCGAAAGCGGATACAATCAACGGGATAACCTTTGACGTGAAGCCCGGCGAAGTATTTGGTTTTCTTGGCCCGTCAGGCGCCGGTAAAAGCACACTACAGAAGATACTTACCGGAGTCCTTCGAAATTACCGGGGAAGCGTGAATGTACTCGGTACGGAGGTAAATGTGCGCACCAGCCAGTTTTATGAGGATATCGGGGTAGATTTCGAGTTTCCAAATTTTTACGGTAAATGCACAGCGCGAGAGAATCTGAATTATTTTGCATCCCTTTACAAGACCCGGGCAGCAGATACGATGGATCTGATGGAAAGAGTCGGACTGGAAAAGGATGCGGATAAAAAAGTACAGGAGTATTCCAAGGGGATGAAGATGCGGCTGAGCTTTATCCGCGCGCTTATTCATGATCCCAAAATTCTTTTTCTGGATGAACCGACGAGCGGTCTCGACCCGTCCAATGCCAGGACAATCAAGGATATGATTCTTGAGCAGAAAGAAAAGGGTAAGACCATAATTTTGACGACACACAATATGCATGATGCAGACGAGCTGTGCGATCGCGTGGCATTCATTGTCGATGGGCAGATGAAGGCGATGGATACACCTGCTGCCCTTCAAAGAAAGCTGGCGGATACGCCGGTCACTTATACATTCTTACAGGATAAAAGCATACGGGAATGTTCAGCCCGGCTTTCGAGTCTGGAAAAGGATCCTGCATTTATGACAGCCCTTCATGATGGGTCGCTTACAAGCATTCATTCCAAAGAGCAGACGCTGGAGGATGTGTTTATTGAACTGACGGGAAGGTGTTTACATTGAGACTGGCACAGGCACTCAGAAATGATATCCGGTATCAGATCCGATACGGCTTCTACTTTTTGTATGTATTCATCACCCTGTTGTATGCAGCAATCATTGTCCTTGTGCCGGAGGAATACAAATCACTGACGGCCGCAGTCATCATCATGTCAGACCCTGCGATGCTCGGCTTCTTTTTTATCGGCGGCATATGGCTTTTGGAAAGTGGGGAAGGCGTACACAAGTTCTATGCCGTCTCACCGCTTACACCGATTGAGTATATTATGTCCAAAACAATCTCACTGAGCCTGATATCCACGTTATCGGCGCTGGGCATCATGATTGTCGGCGTGCGTGAAGTGTCATCGTATCCGTTCCTGCTTGCGGGCGTTTTTATCGGGTCTATGATTTTTACGATATTGGGAATGCTCGCCGGGACCTTTTCCCGGACAGTGAATCATTACCTGCTCATCAGTGTGCCTGCAGAGATTTTTATCGTGGTTCCGCCGATCCTTGCGGTTTTCAAAGTGCAGTTCCCGGTTCTGGAAGTATTCCCGGGTACGCTTCTGTGGAGACTGATTTCAGAAGCTATGGGACCAATGAATCCCCTTACCTGTATTTTGCTTCTTCTATCTCTTCTGACCTGGCTCGGCTTTGCCATTCTCGTCTCCTATAAGCGGATCTCGACGGCACTTCTGGAAGAAGGGGGACCCTTACAATGAAACAGACAATTCGTTTATTCAAAATGGGGATGAGGCAGATTACAAGGGACGGCATGCTTTTTGTCCTGCTGCCCGCTCCGTTCCTTCTGGGTCTTTTTGTCCGGTTTGGCGTGCCTTTTGTTGATTCTCTGCTGCAAAAGGAACTTTCTTTCAGTATACAGCCCTGGTATTCCCTGGCTGACGCCATGCTCTTAGCAATGACGCCTCTTTTGTTAGGTATGTCCAGCGCATTTGTGCTCCTGGATGAAAAAGATGAAGGGACGGGTCTTTACTACCAGATAACACCGGTCGAAGGGTACGCGTATCTGGGTGCCAGAATAGGACTTCCCATGATCTGGTCTTTCATCTGTTCGATACTTGTCACAATGGTTTTCGGAATATCGGGCGTCCCCTTTATTCGTGTTTCAGCGGCCGCACTTATCAGTACACTTCTTGGATTGTCCGTGTCGATGATGGTCGTGTCTTTTGCGGGCAACAAAGTAGAGGGCCTTGCCATATCGAAGTTGTCGGGCATCATTATGATCGGACTTGCTGCTGTGTGGTTTGTACCAACCCCTTATAAATATTTTGCTTCCTTCCTGCCGAGCTACTGGCTCGGGGATCTTTTAGAAAACGGCGTTGGATTACTGCCGCTACTGGGAGGCTTACTTACCGGTCTTATATGGATTGGCGTATTTACCGGAGTCTTTTTGCGGAAAATATAAGCGTAGCCATATCGGAATTTGCAGCAGCCAGGTTGCTATTGTATTCGGATTCACGTATAATTCATTTGAGCATACGCTCAAATCGGGAGGGGGCA
>DIEQ01000060.1:0-13683 GCA_002418705.1 Mageeibacillus sp. UBA5770
GTTCACCTGAAGATCAAGGAAGGCACACGTGAGCGTATTCAGATTTTTGAAGGCTCAGTGATTGCAAGAAAAGGCGGCGGTCTTTCCGAGACGATGACCGTAAGGCGCGTATCCTACGGCGTAGGTGTAGAGCGTATTTTGCCTGTGCATTCCCCTAGAATTGATAAGATTGAGATTGTCCGTAAGGGCCGCGTCAGAAGAGCTAAGCTCTATTATCTGCGTGATCGTGTGGGCAAGGCAGCAAAGATTACAGAGAAGCTTACAAGGCGTTCCTAAGATCTTTTGTACTGACCGACGGACTGCTCGGATGTGTGATCTTTCACCTCCGGGCAGTTTTTTTATTCTGCATACTATATAATAGTAAGAAAACATACAGGAGTATTTATGCCAACCGATATTAACTGGTTTCCGGGTCATATGCGTAAGGCTCTTCGTCTTATCGCAGATCAGCTCAAGCTGGTCGATGTAATGATTGAAACATGTGATGCGAGAATTCCCTTTTCAAGCAGAAATCCGGAACTCAACACAATTATTAATAATAAGCGAAGACTTCTGGTCTTGAACAAAGCTGATCTTGCCGATGAAAAGGTTACCGCGGCATGGATTGCTTATTATAAAGAACGCGGTATTACTGCGATTCCTACGGATGCTATACATAAAAAGGGCCTTGATATGATCAGAAATAATGCGCGTCTTCTTTGTGCGGATATTTTGGAGCGTGCCAAAAATAAAGGCCGTATAGGCAGACCGGTTCGTGCTATGGTTATCGGCATTCCCAATTCCGGTAAATCAACACTGATTAATGCACTCTGCAACCGCAAAATTGCCGTAACGGGTGATCGCCCCGGCGTGACGCGCGGTTATCAGTGGGCGCGTTCCGATTCTTTCCTCGAACTCATGGATATGCCCGGCGTCCTGTGGCCCAATCTTGGTTCCCGGAGAAGCCAGCTTTGCCTGACGCTGACCGGAGCCGTCAAATCCGAAGTTGTTGAAATGACGGAAGTTGCCATGGAAGGCCTGACTATGCTTATGGACAGATACCCGGCTGAAGTCTGTGCACGTTACAAGCTTCCGATGCCCGGTACGCCTGATTATGTTGAAGATGCTTATGAACGGCTGCTGCTCGCTGCGAAAAACCGCGGATGTATCCTGTCGGGCGGCCGAATCGATGAAGAGAAATTTGCCGGACTGTTTTTAGATGATTTCAGGAATGGCCGTATTGGTAGAATATCACTTGAGATGCCGGATCGTCCGACTGCGTAATCGTATCTGGAGGTAATGCATGAATCGCCTGGAAAAACTGATAGATAAATATTCGCTGCTTTCCTTTTACGAGAACGAGGCCAGGGATAAGGGCTTTTCCATATGTGCCGGTATTGACGAAGCCGGACGTGGGCCTTTGGCGGGTCCGGTAGTGGCTGCGGCCTGTGTTCTTCGTGAAGATATGCCGATTTACGGTCTTGACGATTCCAAGAAAATCCCGGAATCCCGAAGAGAATTATTGTATGAGGAAATCATCGCGAAAGCACGGTGCTTTTCGGTTATCCGGATTGAACATGATGTTATCGATGAAATAAATATTCTCGAAGCGACAAAGCGGGCCATGCGCATGTGTGTCTCATCACTGGCCGAAGTACCGGACCTTCTTCTGATCGATGCAGTTGATCTCAAGGGTACCGGAATTCCTGTTACTCCAATTATTAAGGGAGATGCCAAATCCAATTCGATTGCTGCGGCCTCTATTCTCGCTAAAGTTACTCGAGACAGGATTATGCGTGAGTATGACCTTCTATATCCCGGGTACGGATTTGCCAGGCACAAAGGTTATGGGACCAAAGAACACTATGCCGCTATTGAGGTGCTGTCGCTTTGCCCGATTCACCGCAGGACATTTTTGAAGGGACACTGCTGAGTGCAGTGTTTTGTCGTTTATAGGCGGTTATTGTCGAAAAATAATTGATCCTGCAGGAACTGTACGTGTGATACTGTTGTCATCAATACCGAAAGAAGGTACCTTCGGTGGACATGCGTGCAGCAAATGCAAAATGGGCTAAGGATATCGGCCGGAGGGCTGAAGATGCCGTGTTATCCTGCTTTCTGGCCCGTGGATATGCACTGCTTGCAAGAAATTATTCGGTCCATCGCTATGGCGAGCTTGACTTGATTCTCTGCCGTGATATGTGTATTTATGTGGTCGAAGTGAAGAGCAGAAGAGAAGGAGATTCATTTGGAGGAGCAAGGGAAGCAGTAACCCGGCAGAAGATGAAAAGGATGCTGTGTGCGACTAAGGTATTTCTGCTTGACCGCCAGTGGGAGACATATGATATTCGTTTTGTTGCCGGCTGTGTCACTCATAATAACAGCGGAACGATCTCCCATATTGAAATTCTGCCAATCTAATGCAAGGCACTTGAGATTTCCCTTCAAAATAGGCTATAATATGACAGCTAAGCAAGTGTTTTACACCTTGGTGTGCAAGGAAGCGATTCAAGAGTTTCTTTTGCGCCCTCAGGCACACAAACACGGGCGGCTAAGATCAACTTGATTACACACGTGCAAGGGGGACCCTGACATGCTTTCTTTTTTGGAAATGGATCGCTCTCAGCTTTCTGAGGAACTGACTACACTTAAGGACCGTTATGAGAATTTTAAGGCGCAGATGCTTTCTTTGGATATGACCAGAGGCAAGCCCTGCAGCGAGCAGCTGGATATGGGATCTGCGCTTCTTAATATACTGAACCCTGATGATGTTTTTGCTGCAGACGGTACAGACTGCAGAAACTACGGACTTCCTATGGGCATTCATGAAGCAAGAAAGTTTTTTGCGGATATGATCGGCACAGTGCCTGATCATGTCATTATCGGTAATAATTCCAGCCTTAATGTCATGTTTGATACGCTAATGCTGTCACTTGTTTTTGGAGAAGTAGATTCTGATGAACCATGGTCCAAAGTTGAAAACAGGAAGTGGATCTGCCCGGTACCCGGATATGACCGTCATTTCCTTGTTACACAGACGCTGGGGTTTGAACTGATTCCGGTTCCCCTTCATGAAGACGGACCCGATATGGACCTCGTCGAGAAGCTTGTTGCTGAAGATCCCTCGATTAAAGGAATGTGGTGCATGCCTCTTTACAGTAATCCGGACGGATACATCTATTCGACAAAAGTCTGCAAAAGACTTGCTTCGATGAAGACTGCGGCGAAAGATTTCCGTATTCTCTGGGATAATGCGTATGTTGTTCATCATTTATATGAGGATAAGAAGGGTACTTTACCCGATATCCTTTCCCTGTGTGATATAGCCGGTCATCCAAACCGCGTATATGAATTTGCATCAACATCTAAGATTTCGTTTGCCGGATCCGGCATATCCTGTGTAGCAGCTAATCCGCAGAACTTTGCGCGTCTTCGTAAATATACTTCTGTGCAGTCAATCGGACCGGATAAGCTTAACGAACTTCGTCATATCCGGTATATGCCTGACTATGCTTCCCTCGAAAAAGTCATGAAGGGTCACGCCAATATCATTCGTCCGAAGTTCGAGGTCACATTGTCTATCCTGACAAGAGAACTGGAAGGAACAGGAATCGGCAAATGGAATAACCCTCTCGGCGGATATTTTGTGAGCCTGTTTGTATATCCGGGTACTGCAAAGAAAGTTGTTGCCCTTGCCAAGGAAGCCGGGGTTGCATTAACACCTGCCGGGGCAACGTATCCCTACGGTAAAGACCCGCGTGACGAAAATATCCGCATTTCACCGACATTCCCGGGAATTAAGGATATTGAAAAAGCTATTGAGGTTCTTTGCATCTGTGCAAAGATAGCTGCTGCTGAAAAACGCTTGGAAGAGGTATAAGAATGAAAGATGTATACGAGAGCCCGCTTAATTCGCGATATGCCAGTAAAGAGATGCAGTTCCTTTTTTCACCGGACAATAAGTTCCGTACGTGGAGAAAGCTTTGGATTGCCCTGGCAGAATCCGAAAAGGAGCTTGGCCTTTCCATTACACAGGAACAGATTGACGAGCTGGTTTTACATAAGGATGACATCAATTATGATGTAGCCAGAAGAGAAGAGAGTATAGTCCGTCACGATGTAATGGCACACGTTCATGCATATGGTGAACAATGCCCAAAAGCAAAGGGAATCATTCATCTGGGTGCTACGTCCTGTTACGTCGGTGACAACACGGATCTGATGGTAATGAAGGATGCTTTGATTCTTGTACGCAAAAGATTGATTCATGTAATTTCAGGGCTCGCATCCTTTGCAGACGAATATAAGAATATGGCAACTCTCGGTTTTACCCATTTTCAGTCGGCCCAGCTTGTAACTGTCGGCAAAAGGGCAACCCTCTGGCTGCAGGATCTGCTTTTCGACCTCGAAGAACTTACATTCGTAATAGACAATATTAAATTGCTTGGGTGCAAAGGTACAACCGGAACGCAGGCCAGTTTTCTTAATCTATTCCAGGGTGACCATGATAAAGTGATCAGGCTCGACCAGATGATCGCAGAAAAAATGGGCTTTTCCGATACTTACAAGGTCAGCGGACAGACGTATTCAAGAAAAATCGACGCCCGTGCCCTAAATGCCCTTTCGTCCATTGCACAGAGTGCCCATAAGTTCAGCAATGACATTCGCCTTCTTCAGCACTTAAAAGAGATTGAAGAACCATTTGAAAAAACCCAGATCGGTTCATCCGCCATGGCATACAAAAGAAATCCGATGAGATCGGAGAGAATCGCGTCCCTTGCACGATATGTTATTGCTGATGTGCTGAACCCGGCCATGACAGCCGCTGAACAGTGGTTTGAAAGAACGCTCGATGATTCGGCCAACAAACGGATCAGTGTACCGGAAGCTTTTCTGGCTGTTGACGCAATTCTCAGCATTTATCAGAATGTTATTTCCGGACTTGTTGTATATCCGGGTGTCATCCGCAGGCATCTTATGGAAGAGCTTCCTTTCATGGCAACCGAAAATATCATGATGGAGGCTGTCTCAAGAGGCGGTGACCGTCAGGATCTGCATGAGCGGATCCGCGTACACTCTATGGCAGCGGGTTCTGTTGTTAAAGTTGACGGCAAGCCTAATGATCTTTTGGAGAGAATCGCTGCCGACGATGCTTTTGGACTTGATGTTGATTCGCTTTCTGCGCTTCTTGATCCGAATCTGTACATCGGACGCAGCCCGGAACAGGTTACATCATTCCTGAAGGAAGAAGTGAAGCCAATACTTGCCCGATATGCCGCTGATATGGATCTTTCAGATCCTGAGCTTACTGTATAACGTATAACCCTAGCCCCTGAGGGAGGGAAGACTTCTGATCTATCTTGATAACAGCGCGACAACAAAGCCTCTGCCTGAAGTAGTTTCCATGATAATTGAGGAACTTTCCTCTGATGAAGGATTCGGTAATCCCGGATCCCTTCATCGTCTCGGAATGTACGCCGAAAAGAAGCAGAAAGAAGCGCTTGATACGATCAGCAGGATTCTTTCCTGCAGCCGGGAAGAACTCATATTTACCTCATGTGGTTCTGAATCTGTCAATACGGCAATCCGGGGATATCTGCATGCCAATCCAAGGTTCGGGAAACATATTATATCTACAAGGACGGAACATAAAGCATCTCTCGAGACACTTGTGTTTCTGGAACAATCCGGATACGAAGTGAAGTATTTGAGCGTCGGGAATAACGGCTTGCCGGACCTGCAGCAGCTCGAGGAATCTATACGTCCGGATACCTCCCTCATATCCCTTACGCATGTTAATAATGAGACTGGTGTTATTCTTCCTGTTCGCGAGATAACACAGATACGGGACAGGAAGAATCCCAAAACACGAATACATCTCGACTGCGTTCAGTCTTTAGGTAAACTGCCGATACGCCTGACATCAATGGGTATTGATATGGCTTCTTTTTCCGGTCACAAAATTCATGCAGTTAAGGGTGTCGGCCTGCTTTATATTAAAAAAGGCTGCCGGATCCATCCGCTCATATACGGCGGCGGCCAGCAGCGCGGGCTTCGATCCGGGACGGAGAGTACTTTCCTGTCGGGCGCTATGGCTCTTGCGCTTTCTCATGCAGAGAAAGATCGTGAAAATTCGCTGACGCGTGTTACTATATTAAAGAAGAACTTGCTCGAGGGACTCAAAGATCTTCAACCTGTGGTTTTGTCACCGGAAGATGCCCTGCCGTATGTAGTAAATCTTTCTTTTCCATCTTTTGAGGCAGAGACAATGCTGCACGCGCTTGAAGAAATGGACATTTTTGTATCGACTGTTTCGGCATGTTCTTCAAAACAAAAGAAGATCAGTTATGTACTTCTTGAGATGGGAACAGACAGGAGAATAGCACAAAATGCAGTGCGTATCAGTTTCTCCCGTTTTTCAACAGAAGAGGAAGTCAGTACTGCATGTCAGGCATTCTACAAAATATATGATAAATATTTAATGAAACGAGGATAAGAATGGAAAATACATCAACACACGAGGTTGTCATCCTGGCTCGCATGGGTGAGATTGCACTCAAAGGCTTGAATCGAGGGAAATTCGAACACCAGCTGATTGCCAATCTGAAATACCGCCTTCGTGAATTGGGTAATTTCTATATTTTCCAGAGTCAGTCACGCCTGTGGATTGAGCCCAAGGCAACAGCCGCTGAAATTGAGACCGGGACTTTATCCGCGCAGTTTTCCGATGATACGGAGCTTGCCAAGGCAGCTCTTGCCGCTGTAACTCAGGTCTTTGGAATCGTATCAGCAAGCCTTGTATGGAAATTCACCGGCGGAATCAATGAGATTACACAGCAGGCGAAAGAATTTGTAAAAGAATTGCTTGCCGCGAAAAATTACAAGACATTCAAAGTTGAAGCCAAGCGGGGCGATAAGCGTTTTCCAATGACGTCACCTGAAATCTGCATGGAATTGGGAGGGCAGCTGCTCGAAGCTTTTCCTGATCTTACCGTCGATGTTAATCACCCTGACTTTATTGTGTATGTTGAGATCCGTGAACACATTTACATATATACAGAGAAGATTTACGGACACCGTGGTCTGCCTGTTGGTACGGCAGGCAAAGGGATGCTGCTTCTTTCGGGCGGCATTGACAGCCCGGTTGCCGGTTATATGATGGCCAGCCGAGGACTGCAGCTTGAGGCCGTTTACTTTCATTCTTATCCTTATACAAGTGAACGCGCTAAAGAGAAGGTTATCGATCTTGCGAAGATTGTATCGCATTTTGCCGGGAGCATGACACTGCACGTCGTTGATTTCACGGCCATTCAGCTCGAACTCTATCAGAACAGCCCCCAGGATATGCTGACAATTACGATGCGCCGCATTATGCTTCAGATAGCAGAAGGAATCGCTGCAGAGCGGGGCTGCAAGGCACTGATTACCGGGGAAAGCCTCGGGCAGGTTGCCAGTCAGACACTTGAAGCAATCGCCCTGACCAATGAAGTTGTTAAGATGCCCGTTTTCAGACCGGTTATTGGTATTGACAAGGATGATACGATTACAATTGCCAGAAAAATCGGCACCTTCGAGACATCCATCCTTCCCTATGAGGATTGCTGTACCGTTTTTGTCGCCAAGCATCCCAAGACACATCCGAGGCCGGAACATATGATTGCAGCTGAGAAGAATCTTAATATTCCTGATCTTGTGGCACGCGGACTGGCATCTGTTGAAAAGATATATATCTAAGGAGGCCTCAAATATGCGAATCGGAAAGTTAACGAATCAGGAACTGCAGGAAATCGTGATCTCACGACTTCCCCGGCTTTCTGCCCGAACTCTTACCGGGGCGCAGGTAGGCGCAGACTGTGCATGGATCAATATGGATTCAAATCTTCTTGTTACTTCTGCTGACCCTGTAACGGCAGGGGGAATGCAGTCCGGACGGCTTTCCATCCATGTCTCATGCAATGATATTGCAGCAACCGGGGTTATGCCTGTCGGGATTCTGCTTGTTATCCTTGCTCCGCCTTCTATCGAGAGGAAAGACCTGGTGAAAACAATTGAACAGGCATCTGAGGCTGCCTCAATGCTTGGTGTTGACATTGTCGGCGGGCATACTGAAATAAGTGATTCCGTCAGCCGGCTTGTTGTTATCACTACGGCTTTTGGCGTGATTGAGAAGACAGACCATGTGCCCCTTGGAAAAGCTTTGCCGGGTGATACGCTGCTGATGACAAAAACGGCTGCGATTGAGGGAACCTGGATTGCGGCTATGGAACATGAAGACAAAATCTCTTCGGCACTCAACGCGGAGGATAATTCAGAACTTCTTGAGCAGGCGCGTTCTTTTATCGACCGGCTCAGTGTTGTTAAAGAGGGTGTCCTGGCTGTGTCGTGTCCTTCTTCAGTACCGGGAAACAATCAGCAGGGATACCCGCTCAGCGCCGTTCATCTGATGCATGATGCTACGGAAGGCGGCATTTACGGTGCATCCTACGAAATGGCGGAGCTGTCCGGCACCGGACTCATACTTGAATCGACAGACATCCCGGTGCATCCTGCTACAAAAATCATCAGCACTGCCCTCGGGCTGGATCCCATGAGGCTTATTTCTTCGGGCTCTCTTCTGATAGCAACTTCTGAACCTGACCTTGTGATTGATAAATTAAAGTCAAATGATGTCGCCTGTGCCGCAATCGGCAAATTCACTGATGATGGATTTTATGTCAGGGATGAGTCCGGGGTGCTTGTTCCACTGTCGCCGCCTGATGTCGATGAAATCTATAAATTGTAATTTTTTCTAAAACAGCAGGGCAAGCCGACTTGAAAATCCGATAAAATGTGGTCAAATGCCGGGGAACTGGCACTTTACCGCAGAGAAAGAATCCAGTAGAATAACGTAGTATGCAGAAAATATAAATTGGATATATATTTTGATCCTAGAAAGCGGAGGGAACGGTCATGTTTGAACACATTAAAGCTCAAGACCCTGAAGTATACCAGGCCATTATGCAGGAGGTTAACAGACAGCGTACCAAAATCGAGCTCATCGCGTCTGAGAACTTTGTAACAGAAGCTGTCCTTGAGGCTGCAGGAAGCCCTCTTACTAATAAATATGCCGAAGGATATCCGGGAAAGAGATATTACGGCGGATGCGAATTCGTTGATATCGTTGAGACTCTGGCCATCGAACGTGCTAAACAGCTTTTTGGCGCAGAGCACGTTAATGTTCAGCCGCATTCGGGAGCACAGGCCAATACTGCCGTATATTTTGCAATCCTTGAGCCGGGCGATCTCATTCTCGGCATGGATCTTTCCCATGGCGGACATCTGACACATGGCATGAAGCTTAATGTTTCCGGTAAGACATACCGCTCTGAATTTTATCAGGTTGATCCCGTAACCGCACGCATTGACTATGACAAACTTATGGAACAGGCTAAGCTTGTAAGACCCAAAGTTATCGTCGCCGGCGCTTCAGCCTATCCAAGAATCATTGATTTCGCAAAGTTCCGCGAGATTGCCGATGCAGTCGGAGCGTATCTCTTTGTTGATATGGCCCATATCGCCGGCCTTGTTGCCGCCGGTCTTCATCCGAATCCGGTCCCGTATGCTGATTTTGTTACGACAACGACTCACAAGACCCTCCGCGGACCCAGAGGCGGAATTATCATGTGCAAAGAAAAGTATGCCAAACAGATTGACATGGCTGTATTCCCCGGACAGCAGGGCGGACCTCTCATGCATATCATTGCAGCAAAAGCTGTTGCATTTAAAGAGGCGCTTACTCCGGAATTCCGTACTTATCAGGGGAACATCATAAAGAATGCAGCAGCTTTAGCCGCCGGTCTTCAAGACAGGGGCATCGCCCTTGTTTCCGGCGGAACGGACAACCACCTGATGCTTATGGATTTGCGCGGTACCGGTGTTACAGGCAAGGAAATGCAGCTTCGCATGGATGAGATGAACATTACATGCAACAAAAATACAATTCCTTTCGATCCTGAGAAGCCTTTTGTAACAAGCGGAATTCGCCTTGGCACTGCGGCTGTTACGGCTCTCGGGATGAATACGGATGATATGACTGAGATTGCCGACCTGATCGCGCTTACACTGAATCACTTTGATACCAGCAAAGAAGAGATTCTTTCACGTGTTGCAGCTCTGACCAGCCGCTTTCATCTATATCCCGAAATCTGATTGAGGTGATTTTTCTTGGATAATTCATTACCCGGAAAAGAGCCCCTGGCTTACCGTATGTCACCACGTTCGCTTGATGAATACGTTGGCCAGGAGCATATTCTGGGAAAAGGAAAAATGCTGCGCAGAATGATAGAGGCAGACCGACTGTCCTCTATCATTCTTTATGGTCCTCCGGGAACAGGTAAAACCTCCCTCGCACGGCTTATTGCCCATACGACAGCTTCAGGATTTCAAAAACTGAATGCTGTCACAGCCGGTGTTGCTGAGATTAAGCGTGTTATTACCGATACCCAGAATCCGATCCTGAATCCTTCAGGACGTACTGTACTTTTCATAGATGAAATTCATCGCTTCAACAAGCTTCAGCAGGATGCCCTCCTTCCACAGGTTGAGGACGGCACTCTTATTCTTATTGGGGCAACGACAGAAAATCCGTTTTTCGAAGTCAATAAGGCCCTTATTTCCAGGTCTACTGTTCTCACACTTAAGCCTTTAACGGAATCTGACATCATCAAAATACTCAGGATGGCACTTGCGGATAAAGAAAGAGGTCTTGGAAATGAACTTATTTCCGTTTCCGATGAGGCTCTTTCCTATATTGCAAACCTCTCCAACGGTGATGCACGAATTGCGCTTCGTGCGATTGAACTCGCTTCCGTAACAACCCCGCCTGATGCAGCGGGCCAGGTTACCATTGATTCGACGGTTCTTGAAGACTGTATGCAGAAGCGAAGCATTGCTTTTGATGCGAACGGGGAGAGCCATTATGACAATATCAGTGCCTTCATCAAATCCATGCGTGGTTCAGATCCGGATGCTGCTGTATTTTACCTGGCACGGGCACTGCACGGAGGGGAAGACATAGAATTCCTGGCAAGGCGGATATTAATCTGTGCCTCAGAGGATGTCGGAATGGCTAATCCGTCAGCTTTGCCTGTCGCGATGGCAGCTTATCAGGGGATTATGGCCGTTGGTATGCCCGAGGCAAGGATACTCCTGTCAGAAGCTGCCCTTGTTGTTGCTACAAGCCCCAAATCAAACGCTTCATATCTTGCGATCAATAAAGCGATGCAGGATGTCGCAGAAAAAAGAACCGGCGAAGTCCCGATGCATCTTCGCAATGCCCCTGCTAAAGGTATGGCTGATCTTGGGTATGGTGTCGGATATAAATATGCCCACGACTTTGAAGGACATATCGTCGACCAGCAATATTTGCCCGATGAAATGGCAGGGACAACCTATTATGAACCCACAAGTCTCGGTTATGAGACGAAAATCAGGGAATGGCTTGATAAGCGCCGTAAAAAATAACGCTATGTAGTTAAATTCTATTCTTTTACTAAGAAATTCATGGGGCGTAACATTTGTTACGCCCCATTTTTGCTTAAAAGAATAGAGTAAGACATGCAGGATGTGTTTAGCTGCTGATAGGTTATTGAATGACAAGCAATATATACATTAAAGGCATAACATCCTGACAGTTTACGGAAAGGTCGCCTCCAGGGCGATATGTGTGATGAATATGGCAGGACAGGATGTCAGACGGGTTTATCTTGATAATGCTGCAACGACGATTGTCAGACAGGA
This sequence comes from Mageeibacillus sp. UBA5770, assembly GCA_002418705.1. Next base: position 11,758 of record DIEQ01000060.1, read on the forward strand.
AGTAATCGATGAGATGCTTCCGGTATTTACAGAAAATTATGGGAATGCTTCTTCCATTTATAAAGAAGGACAGAAGGCTAAAATTGCACTTGAGGATGCACGTTCACGTGTGGCTAAAGCCCTGAATGCTGAACCTTCGGAGATTTATTTCACCTCTTGCGGTACTGAGTCTGATAACTGGGCTATTAAAGGAGCTGCTTTTCGTCACGCCAAGAAGGGCAGGCATATCATAACGTCTGTTATCGAGCACCACGCTGTGCTTCACAGCTGCGAAGCACTTGCAAAATTAGGATATGAAATTACTTATCTTCCGGTTGATGAATTCGGAATTGTGAATCCTGCTGATGTCGAAGCAGCTATTCGTCCGGATACCATACTTGTAACCATTATGATGGCAAACAACGAAATCGGAACGATTCAGCCGATCGAAGAGATTGCAGCAATTTGCCGCGAAAAGAAGGTTCTTTTTCATACGGATGCTGTCCAGGCAGCCGGTGCACTTGTACTTGATGTTAAAGCCCTCGGAATTGATATGCTTTCCCTTTCCGGACACAAGCTTCATGCTCCCAAGGGTGTAGGACTCCTGTATGTTCGAAAAGGTGTTGCCATCACAAACTTTATGGACGGCGGCGCTCAGGAACGGGCTAAGCGCGCCGGAACGGAGAACCTTCCGTATATCATCGGATTTGCAAAGGCACTCGAACTTGCTGCGGCAGATTTGGAGAAGACGGCTGAAGGCCTCTCAAAGATCCGTAACGAACTCATCGATGCTGTCCTTGATGCTGTTCCTCATACAAGACTCAACGGGCATGCGACGAAGCGGCTTCCCGGTAATGTCAATTTCTCATTCGAATTCATTGAAGGTGAATCTCTGTTGCTTTTGTTGGATCATATGGGTTTTGCCTGCTCAAGCGGTTCCGCCTGTACCTCAGGGTCTTTAGATCCTTCCCATGTACTCCTCGCCATAGGGCTTCCACACGAAATTGCCCACGGATCGCTTCGTATAAGCATCGGCAAGTTCAATACAAGGGAAGAGGTAATGTCAATCGTTCCGGCCCTTGAGGTGATTGTGCAGCGCCTTCGCGATATGTCACCGCTATATGAAGACTTCATTAACAATAAAACCACAGCATATACACCCTGCAACCGCTGTAACAAATAATAAGAAGCTGGATTCCAGCGCAAAGGAGAAATTTATATGATTTATAGTGACAAAGTAATGGACCATTTCATGCACCCGAGAAATGTCGGAGAGATCGAGGATGCAACGGCAACCGGAACGGTAGGCAACGCGAAGTGCGGCGACATCATGAAGGTTTACCTCAAAATTGAAGGGGACATTGTTGTTGACGCCAAGTTCAAGACATTCGGCTGCGGCAGTGCAATAGCCACATCAAGCATGGCAACTGAAATGATCAAAGGCCGTACCATTGACGAGGCACTTGCTCTGACAAACAAGGCTGTTGCTGAGGCTCTTGACGGACTTCCCCCGGTTAAAATGCACTGTTCTCTCCTCGCAGAACAGGCTGTTAAAGCTGCCTTTAAAGAGTATTTTGAAGCGCATGGCGGAATTCCTGCTGACAAACAGAAGTATTTCGACGTTCTCGAAGAAGATGAGCATAGCGTAGAATAATTCTCATCCTGAATTTTCAGGCAAGAGAATCCAAGGTACTCCGGGCATTAACCTGTTACTTGATTCATATACTGAACTATCAATGAACAGACCGATAGCATTACTGTTTGTTATTGGTCTGTTTTTGTTTTCTTCAAAAAGAAGAAAGGATAATAAGTACATTCTGACATTCAGATCGAAGTTCTGATTTCTTTCCTTCCGATATATGTTGTCAGTTCGTCGAAGCCGCAGGTTTTGAGGTACGACGCAGTCTCGTTAAAATAGAAGCCGAGAGTTGAAGGATCATGTGAATC
>DIEQ01000060.1:13703-14290 GCA_002418705.1 Mageeibacillus sp. UBA5770
TCCCTGTCAGGCCAGATATCTTTGAAGCCTTTTGAAAGAAGCTTATATATGGAGCGGGTATTGATTTCGAGAGACTTTTTTCTTTGAATGACAGCCATGAGGAATCGATCGAAAGACTCGGGAGCCGTCTTATATTTCATGGTTGGATCCGTGTATGGTGCATATCGTACGATGTAATCATAATGGCCGACAATGTCGAATTCGCTGCAGGTGAGTACCATATCCGCCATATCTTCAATATAGGCGGAATAGACTGATTCCAGTGATTCCTGATAGCATTCGGGATAGAAAAATGGATCCCGGCCTTTGAATAGATGACATGACATGATGATTGAGTCAAATGGATAACGGACTGCCATATCATCATAGAAGGCACACAGATGTGACTGATAGCCGAACTCAATTCCGGAAAAGATGGAAACCCCATCAGGAACAATCAATTTCCAATGATTAAAAGCATCAAAATAATCACCGATATCAAATAACTGCGGTTTATCTAAAACGTGCGGATAATCCTTTTCATAGTGTTCTGTTATAACAACTCCGCCCAGGCCCGCTTCTTTCGCGGCTGCAAGTAAAACAGGCGC